>CAZNRV010000286.1:0-4140 GCA_964575495.1 uncultured bacterium | reverse complement strand
CGAATCGCAAATATCGGCTAACCTCCTAACTAACAATGCCTTAGCAACTTAATCCAAAACATCTTTTCCCCTGTTGGGCAGGTCCCCCCCACCACTCCCCCAGTAACCTCTCTCAACCCCCTTGAAAAGCGCTTTCCCTTTCACCCTCACCATCAAACTGTCCCTCAACCTGATGTTGACTTTTGCCTTTTTACTGCTAAATATCTAATACAGATGCGAAAACCGTTTGCCCATCGGCTTACGAATATCCCGCCATATCTTTTTGCTGAACTGGATACGCTCAAGGCAAAGAGACGCGCAGGGCTCATTGACTTAGGTGAAGGCAACCCTGACCTGCCTGTGCCCAAACCGCTCATTCGTGCCCTCTGCGCCGCGCTCAAAAAACCGGAAAACCACCGCTACCCCACCTATGCCGGCAAACTAACTGTGCGCCGGCAACTCAGCCGATGGTACAAAACCCGCTTCGGCGTCAAACTTGACCCGGAAAACGAGACAGTCCTCTTAATCGGCTCCAAAGAAGGTGCTGCGCATCTCATCTGGGCGCTTGCCGACACCAATGACAATATTGCGGTCTGCGACCCTGGTTATCCGGTTTATCTCAACCAGACCAGGCTTGCCGGCGCCATACCGGTCATTTTACCCCTTGAAGAAAAAAACAACTTTCTCCCTGACCTTGACCTCATCAAACGTCTTGCCCCGCGGCTCAAACTCCTCTGCCTCAACTACCCCAACAACCCGACCTCGGCTGTTGCCCCGCTTTCATTCTATCAGGAAATCACGAGCCTCGCCCTCAGGTTCGGCTTCTATGTTGTCAACGACAATGTCTACTCAGAAATCTATTTTAGCCAGCCGCCGCCAAGCATCCTTCAGGTTCCGGATGCGATTAACTGTGCGGTTGAGTTTCACTCCCTTTCCAAAACCTTTTCCATTCCTGGCTGGCGCATCGGCATGGCGGTAGGCAACCGTTACCTCCTGAATGCGCTCCTGAAAATCAAACAGAATGTTGACTCCGGTCCATTCGGTGCGATTCAGGATGCTGCTAACTTCGCCCTGAAAAACTACTCTCGCCTTGCCCAACCGACAAGAAAGACCTATCACCGCCGCGTCGAAATATTCTCTAACCTGCTCAACCGCTTTGGCTGGCAAATCCCGCCGCCGCCGGCAACCTTCTACCTCTGGGCAAAACTGCCTCCCGCCTTTCAGGAACGCCAGCGCGGCTCACCTTCATTCGCCTTTACCCTTGCCCTTTTGGAAAACTGCTGCGTTGTTGCCGCACCTGGCATCGGCTTTGGCAGATACGGTGAAGGCTATATCCGCTTTGCCCTTGTTGCCCGTGACAACAAACTCCGGCAGGCGGCAAACCGCATCGGCACCTGGCTCAAATCAGCAGGCATCACTTAAAAAGGGAATTTTTTTATGGCGCTCATCATCCAGAAATACGGCGGCTCCTCGGTTGCTGACATCAACTATATCCAGAATGTGGCAAAACGGATTGTCGCCCGGCGCCGCGCCGGTGACCGGGTAGTAGTGGTGGTTTCGGCAATGGGAGAAACAACCGACCGGCTTGAACAGCTCGCAAAAAGCGTCAACCCAAACCCTGACCCGCGCGAACTGGATATGCTTCTGACTGCGGGCGAGCGCCAGACAATGGCACTTTTGGCACTGGCAATAATGGGCTATGGCTATCCCGCGCAATCATTTACCGGTTCCCAGATTGGCATCATCACCGACCGCTTTCACGCCGACGCCCGCATCCAGGAAATCAGACTCCTCCGGCTGATTGAGGCGCTAAAGAGCGGGAAAATCCCTATCGTCGCCGGTTTTCAGGGTGTAAGTGAGGACCGGGAGATAACCACCTTAGGGAGAGGCGGCTCTGATGTTACCGCGGTTGCACTTGCCGCTGCGCTTAACGCCGAGTCTTGCGAACTCTACAAGGATGTTGACGGCATCTTCACCGAAAACCCCTTGGAGTTCCCCGGTGCCAAACCAGTCCGAGAAATCACCTTTGCCGAACTGGCAGAACTGGCACAGGCGGGCGCAGAGGTCATTCACCCCCGTGCCTGCGCCCTTGCGGAAAAATACCGGGTGCCTTTAAAGATCCGTTCATCATTTACCAACAAGCGAGGAACTATGGTCACACAAAGAAAAATCGCCAAGATGGAAAAGGCGTTTGTCCGGGCGATAACCCACCAGCACAAACTCGCCCGGGTCGCGCTCACCGATGTTGCCAAAAAGCGCCGCTGCCTGCATCAGGTCATCACCCAACTCGCCGCGGCAAGGATTCCGGTCCTTTTCTTCAGCCACGGCATCACCCATCACGACCGCTTTGACCTTTCCTTCATCATCCCGGAGGAAACCCTTGACACTGCCCACAAGATTATGGAAAAACTTATGAGCGAGGTCCGCGCTCAAGGGCTGGACATCACCAGCGACCTCGCCTCGGTTTCTCTCATTGGTCCGGGCGTGGGCACCGACACCGAAATCCTTTCCGGAACACTTGACACTCTCCAGCAGGCACAGGTTCATCTTGAAGCCTTTGCCCTCTCTGCCACCCGGCTCACCTGCTTTCTCCGTCGTCCCCATCTGAAAGTGGCAATCGCTGCCCTGCTTGCCCGCTTCCGGCTGACCAAAGAGGAGTAGTTCGCCAATGACCGATGAGTTGCAATCCTCTAACTTCGAGAGAATTGTTGAGGCGCTCCTGTTTGCGGCTGATGGACCGCTCACAACCGCCCGGCTCGCAGAAATAACCACCGGAACCGAAGAGGAAATCCGCCAGGCAATTGACAACCTAAACCTCAGCTATACCGCGACCGGCAGGTCATTTCGCATCAGCCGCGTTGCCCAGGGCTTTCAACTCTACACCCTGCCCGAATATGCGGACTGGATAAGAAAACTATACGAGCACACCCGCATCCAGCGACTCTCAACCGCCGCGCTTGAGGTCCTTGCCATCATCGCCTATAAACAGCCGGTAACCCGGCCCGAGATTGAGCAACTGCGCGGGGTTGACTGCTCCGCCCCACTTTTAACCCTCCTGGAACGGGGCTTGATCATCACCGCCGGTCGTGCCCATCGCCCGGGCAACCCGTTTCTCTATCGGACTACCAGGGAGTTTTTGCGCTACTTCGGCCTTGAATCACTTGACGACCTGCCCAGCCTTGAGGAACTGGGCGCCTTCCTTGCCGCAAGAGAGCCGGGGACACAAGAGGGATGAGCGAGACCGGCAATGAAACCCGCCCGCCTTATCATCGCCCTCCTTGCCCGCAACCATTCTCGGCTCAACCAACTAGAACCGCTCCTGACCGCCCGATTCGGCAGCATCATCCTTCATAGCGACTCAATTGACTGGAACTTCTCCTCCTACTACGAACCGGAAATGGGTAAAGACCTCATCCGCCAGTGGCTATTGTTTGAACCTCTGGTCAATCCTGGTAACCTCGCCCAATTCAAAAGGCAGACGATGGCGATAGAAGACCAATTCCGTGACCCGCAGGGCAAAAGAACCATAAACCTTGACCCTGGAATCCTGACCCTGCACAACCTCGTCCTTGCCACCACCAAAGACTACTCCCACCGCATCTGCCTTGCTGAAGGGGTTTACGCCGAGGTTACCCTTATCTTCCATCAGGGAAAATACCAGCCCCTTAACTGGACCTATCCGGATTACAAGACTTTGACCTGCCAGAACTTCCTCCTCAATGCCCGCAAGACCCTTTTATCATCCGCTACTTCCTGAGCCGCCATTCCCGGTATCTAACCTGCCAGTTGATAATCCATTCCTTAAACCAACCACTTTCCTTCCTCTGATACCACCGCCAAGACTGAAATAAAATCTATCCGCACAGCCACCCTACAAAATCACCTGAAAAATCGCCTTCAACGCCACTCACAAAACCACCGGCAAAATTACAAGGGGGATTACCTGGGGGATTGGTTCTGAAATTTTCAAAATTTCGCATAATTCATTGAATCTCAATAAAATAGGGCATTATTTCCCGATTGCATTAAGTGTACTTTTATATACACTTAGACCTGACTCTCCCCGAAAAAATGATAGGGTTGAGGTAAAGGTTCAGGTTGAGGTTGAACTGGGTAATGACCAATGGAAAGAAGAAGGGATTAGGGGATGAAGGGATGAAG
>CAZNRV010000285.1:0-2588 GCA_964575495.1 uncultured bacterium | reverse complement strand
ATAAATATCTTCATATTGCCTCCTAAATTTTTTCTTGCCAGGGATCAACACGAGCATATAATATTAATATATCCGTTATGAACTAATATTATACAAAAATTATTTTGCAATGCAACAGGAAATTGGTCTTTTTTGAACCGGGGTTTGGTAATCAGAGTGCGAGGAGTTTAAGCCCGGAATCAGGTTCAAGCCGGCGCTGGACTTTTTTGCCACCGGCAATAATCGCAATCTCACAGGTGGCGGCAACCCTGCCCCCAAAAAGATGCCCGGAATAGGTTGTCAGCCGCTCGTTGCTGATTACCGCATGGATGTGCTGAATCGGGGTTTTATCATCATAGGCGATGTTGCCCACCAAACTGCATATCTCATATTCACCTTTGAACAGGCGCCGGTGATATTTTTTCTTTTTCAGGTTGTAAGAGCCCAGTTCCAAATCTGTGCCCGCACCTAAACCTGTCAGCCAGCCTGATTTCAGGCGCCTTGCTTGCACAAACTCGGTAATGGTTGGAATTATCTCCTCGCCGCGCTCAAGCCGCAACTGATAGTAAGGACCATTCTTTCTCCATCTCATTTCTGCCCCTCCTTCTTTTCCTTCCTTTTCTTGATATAGCGGCATTGAGGATAGCCGGAGCAGGCGATGAATTTGCCAAATCTGCCTGAACGCTCAACCAAGGGCTTGCCGCATTTCGGGCATTTCTCCGCAAGTTGGCTAGCCTCTGCCTTTGGTCTCTTCTTAATGTAATCACATTGAGGATAGCCGGAGCAGGCGATGAATTTGCCAAATCTGCCTGAACGCTCAACCAAGGGCTTGCCGCATTTCGGGCATTTCTCCGCAAGTTCCTTAACTTCCTCGCGTTTGACATAATCGCACTTGGGGTAATTTGCACAGGCGATGAACTTGCCAAACCTGCCCCAGCGCTCGGTCAGCGCCGCGCCACATTTGGGGCATTTTTCCATAAGTTCTTGGACCAGCCCTTCCCTGATATCAGCGCTTGCTGCCTGCGCCTTTTCCAAATCTTCCTTGAAGGGCTTGTAAAACCTTGCCACCACATCCCGCCAGTTTTCCTCGCCCTCCTCAATCAGATCCAACTCCTTTTCCATTTCCCGGGTAAAACCAATCTCAAAGATGTTGGCAAACCTCGGCACGAGAATATCATTGACAACCATCCCCAATTCGGTGGGCACCAACCTGCCCTGTTTCCTTTCAACATATTTGCGCTCAAGCAGGGTGGAGACAATCGTCGCATAGGTTGATGGTCTGCCAATACCATTGACCTCAAGCCTTTTAATGAGTGTCGCCTCAGTATAACGGGGCGGTGGCTGGGTAAACTTCTGCTCGGGCAGAAAGTCCTTTATCCTGACCGGCTCGCCTTCAGTTAACTCGGGCAAGGACCTTTCCTTTTCTTGCTCGCCGTAAACCTGTTCAAAACCGGCAAAGACCCTTTTCACCGCATCGGCGCGAAAGGTGTAATCTCCGCCTTCAACCAGAACCTCGGTTAGCTGATAAACCGCATCCGCCATCTGGCTGGCGATGAACCGGCGGTAAATCAGACTGTAAAGTTTGAACTGGTCTGGTGTCAAAAACGGCTTGAGCATCTCCGGGGTAAAGTCAATTCTTGTTGGTCTTATTGCCTCATGTGCACCTTGCGTGCCTTTCCGGTCTGGATAATGTCTTGGCTTTTCCGGCACAAACCTGGTGCCATATTTCCTCCCAATCAGTTCCCTTGTTTCCTTAACCACATCCTCAGCAACCCGAAAGGAGTCGGTGCGTGGATAGGTTATCAAACCAACAGTTTCTTCCTTCAGGTCAACACCTTCAAAAAGCGCTTGTGCCACCTGCATTGTCCGCCGCGAACTGAACCCGAGTAGTTGACCCGCATCCTTGAGCATCGCGGCGGTAACAAAGGGTGGCAGGGGCTTTTTATGCCGCTCGCGGACAGTTACTGTGCTAACACTGAAATTCGCTTGGACACAGCAGGAGCGCACCTGTTCTACTTCAGCCTGATTTGCAAGTTTTGCTTCCACACCCTTAATTTTTACAAGGACCGCCTCAAACTGCTGCCCGTTTTCTTTTGTAAAAATCGCCCGGACAACCCAGAACTCCTTAGGAACAAACCGTTCAATTTCACGCTCACGCTCGACAAGGATTCTTAACGCCACTGTCTGCACCCTGCCCGCAGATTTGCCCGCCCTGACCGTCCGCCACAAAAGGGGCGAAACAAGATAACCCACCAGCCGGTCCATAACCCGTCTTGCCCGATGGGCGTCAACCTTGCGCTGGTCAATTTCTCCGGGTGATTTAAAGGCTGCGCTGATACCTTTGGGTGTGATTTCATAAAAAAGCACCCGCTTGATATCAGCGCCGTTTTTAATCTCCTGAGCTAACGAATAGGCAATCGCCTCACCCTCCCGGTCCGGGTCACAGCCCAAAAAGACCCTCCTTGCCTCTTTTGCTGCCGCCTTCAACTCATTAATTATCCGCGCCTTGCCCCTAATTCTAATGTACTCTGGCTCAAATCTATTTTCAATATCAACGCCTAATCTTGACTTGGGCAGGTCGGCAATATGACCCCGGGAGGAAAGGACCC
>CAZNRV010000284.1:0-2960 GCA_964575495.1 uncultured bacterium | reverse complement strand
GGTAGAATGCTGGGGCGGGCGACATCAATGCCGCCAAATACACCAATGATGGCGGTGATGACCAAAGCAATAATCATGATATAACTGTAAGGCCAGAACTGCGCCTTCCGTTTAATCTTAAGAAGGTGGTGCTGGACAATTGAACCGACACCAAGGACCAGACTGAATGCGGCGATGATGCGCTGGACATCGTTACGCATTGTCTCATCAGCGCTGCGGATAACCGGATTAGGGACAAAGAAGGCAACCGCACCAAAGATTCCTGTAAGCAAGACGATAATAAGGGGGATACGTCGCTTCATATGCTATCCTATAACCATTTGAGAGCCGGCTGGTTGAAGCCTAAGGCGAGGATGGTGAGGATAATGATAAGAATTGTGATAAGCGCTTTGGAGTAGTCCTGAGCTTTGATGCTACCTAAAAGCAGAGGTTCGCGCGAGATGTAGGCGCTGGCAGCATAAAGTTCCTCGCCAATCAAGGTATAGTCGCACGCGGTTATAAAGAATGGTAGCTGGGCGATGGCATCGGTGCCAGCAATCTGGATTGCGCCGGTTGCCGCACCGGTCTCGGCAAGAATCAGCGATTCTGCCCAGAACATTCCGATTAGGAAGTTGGTTGCCGGCAGCTCTCTGGTCATAATGCCATCGACCGCAGCGGCAAAGGCAAATTGCTGGTCAGTGACAAAGAAGACAATGTCCTGATGAAAGGCATCAGGTCTGCCCGCGGCAGTGTATGATTCCTTTACAACCTCACGAGCAACGGTATAAACAATCGGGTCAGCAACAGGAACAATCAAGGGTGTGCCGAACTGGGCGGTCTTTTTGGCAACTTCACCCAATATGTTGAGTGAGGCGATGGTAGCAACATCAGCCATTGATGACAGGCCTGGGACATAGAGCGTTGCCCTGCCCATTTCGGTTGCCCGTCCAAGAGCTTCTTCAACCGCATCCAGACCGGCGATGCGTCTAATAAAGAGGTTTTTGTCGCTTTTTGCCCGGTTGATTAAATAGACAAATATAAGGCTCAACACCAATGTGCCGATAAGTGCAGGCAGAGTTGATGTATCAAACCATTGGGGAATGGAAAAGGCATATTGTGAAGGTTCGGAAGGCAAAGATTCGGTTTCAGAGCAAGCGACAACCTGATAGCGGTAATTGACCTTATTCTGGGCTTCATCGTCTGTGTAACGGTTGCTCAGTCTGCCAACGAAGGCAAGGGTTTCCCATTCTTCTGACCCTTGTTTTTGTCGCAGGATGCGGTAGCCGATGATTTCCGGTTCTGGTGCGCACTTCCAAGTGACGACAATCTTGCCACCTTCGTCATTAGGAACATCCTTTGCCCGGACATCAGCAGGAGGTGAAAGGGCAATTATTAGTAGAAGAGAGATTAATAGCACAAAGTTGAATTTTAGTTAATAAAAGTTGCAGGTCAAATCCTGCGTTCCAGTGCGCTGCTTGACAAGAGAGCAGGGGAATGGGACAATTGGTTATGCGTTGCTTTTCATTCTTGCTGGTTTTATTGGTTCTTTTAGGCAATGGCTGCCGCGGAACAGGTAAGGTAATGCCGGTGAAGGTTGAAGAGGTGCTACAACCTTTACAAAAGATAGAACTGAATTCAGAGATTGTTGGTATTTGTGCTGATGGTAACAGGGTTCTGATGCTGGATAATTCGGGAACAAGGGTGTTAAGGTTTGATAGTAGTTTTGCCACTGTAGAAACGATACCATTGGGCATTAGGCTGACAGCACCACGAGGGATATATGCTGACCGTTATTATATCTATGTGTATGATGATAATACGCTTTACCGGCTGGCAAAGGATAAACTGGTGATGTCTGCCTGGTTTAACAATGTCCGGATTGAGGGTCTGGCTGGTTTTTCTCCTGGTGAAATGCTGGTAATCGACGGTGATAGACAGGTAGTATGGTTAAAGTCCCTTTTTGGCGAGAGCCGACCGTTTCTCGATCGGACCGAAATTGCCAAGCCAAAGGGAATGGCGGTTTTTGCAGATGGGATATTCGGTGTACTGGCAGGGACGGGCTGGCTTCTGAAGGTGAATCGGGCAGGTATCGTAACCGAGTCTTTATCTGTTCCGACCGGCATCGACCTTATTACTGCTGACAAAAAGGGAAGGGCACTGGTTATGCGCCGGGGTGAACCGGTGCTGTTTGTGATTGCGGATAAAACGATTCAAGGCTATGAGGTGCAGGATGCCTTAAATCCCATGGCGCTGGCAGTTACGGGTGACCGTTTTGTTATTCTGGATGGCGGCAGGCGGATTCTGTTATATGCTCTTCCCGGCAAATAGATGCTGGGGTTCTTGCTGATTGTATGCTTTGTCGGGTATAAACCGATTGGCGAACAGTTCCAGACCGTTATCATCGCCGATGGGTCAGCAAGCGTTTATCCACTGAATCAACCGTTTGATACTAATGAAGTCCAGCCAATACTGGTTTTAGGGAGTGATACGATAATTGCTGATGGCAGGCAATTGCAGCGTTCGGAGTATTCTATTGACCCTGAAGCCAGCGAGGCTGTTTTTTTTGTTCCGCCTCCGGACCTGACGGTATTGAATATTCGTTACCGGTGCCTGCTTTTAAAGAGTTTTCTTAGGGTAAAGAGAGTTTTGGCAGCGAAGGAAATAGGCGCGGAGGAAACGTTGAGTGTTGTTGCTAAGGTGGACACATCGGGTTCAGAGGCATCAGAGGGATGGGAGGTTACAGGGGATAAGTCATTTGGAATTTCAATAAGCAGTGAGCAAGGGTTGGGGATTGACCAGGCAACAAGAATCGGACTATTTGGCAGGGTTGAGGATGTAGAGATTGAAGCCGAACTTTCAGACCAGAGTTCACCCATTCCGCCGGAAGGGACAACCTTAGAATTAGAGGACCTTGACCGGATTTTAATCAACCTCCGCGGAAGAGGTTGGCAGGGCTCTTTTGGTGATGTTGACCTCAAGGC
>CAZNRV010000283.1:0-1628 GCA_964575495.1 uncultured bacterium | reverse complement strand
CGCTTAAATGTCCGTCAAGTTCTTTGGGAATTTTTCCTGCCTTAATCCATAAAGGGATGGGCAGGGTTGCTATCGGCGCACCCAGAAGAACCCAAATCATGCTAGTGTTAAGAGATTTATTAGGTTCGGGACCGACCATTATTTCTACTGAGCGGGTCAGATTGCGGCAGATGGTGGTATCAGTGGGCAGATAGCCATAAGGCAGGGGTTCAAGCCGGCTTAAGAAGGGTAAAGGGTAGGGGTTAAAGCCGACCTGACCCAGGTCCCGGCACAGATTCTTGACGATGAACTCAACTGAAAGCCTTTTTTCACTAACTGCCGGTACGCATAACTCCATTGCCCGCTCAAACCGGTTCTTGCCCAAAAGGCGGGCTTGACCGCCGGACATTGAGAAGTTGGCGCGCAATAAAAAGCCCAAAGAGTCGTCTTGCGCGTCGTAGACGGTCCAATAGGTATTGCTGGCTTCAAAGATTACGGTCTTGCCGCTGGCATCAAAAACCCCGAAGTTTGCCGGTGTCTGTCTGCCCACGATATTAAAAGAGTCCATAAGCCGAGCGAAATCGGCAACCGTGGCGCAGGTGCCCAAGGCGATGCGCATAATTCTCCCATCATCAGCGCCCGACCACTGTCTGTCATTCCCCCGCAAGCGGGAATCCATTGGGCATTGGGAATTGGTCATTGGGCACTCCTGTATGTCATTCCGACCCCATACCTCGTCATTCCGACCGAAGTGGAGGAATCCCTGTCTGTTCGCTCCGGGCAAATTATACGAATTGGAGTTCATTATCGCAAAGCCCGCTTCGTTAATTCCCGCCCAGACATCGAGGGTTTCACCAGCATACACATTGGCGATAAAGCGAAACCTTTCACCGGTAAAAAGCTTCATTTCCTGGTCAGGATTGTGGACATCGCGATTTTTCCAGAGGATAGGGCGGATTTCGCGAGTTGACGACGGGCTGAACGCGCCGATTGTGCAGGCAAAGAGCGAAGAGTAAAGAATGGAAAGCGAGAAAACTATGAGGTTTTTGGTTTCTGGATGGCTACGAACCATAAACTATAAACTATGAAGTTTTGCTACAGCAGCGCTTGATTTCCTCAAGAAGGATGGGAACAAGCTGCGATTCAGCGCAGGTGCGGACTACCTTTCCACGAGCAAAAACAACGCCCCGGTTTTTGCCACCGGCAATGCCAAAATCAGCCTCTCTGGCTTCGCCCGGTCCATTAACAACACAGCCCATCACCGCAATTTTCATCGGTGCCTGCACACCTGCCCGGCGCAGAGCCTTCTGGACATCCCGAGCCAGCCGGCTGATGTCAACCCGGGTTCGGCCACAGCCCGGGCAGGAATAAACCATCGGTCCAACTGAACGCAACCCTAAGGCGGCAAGCAGTTCATAACCGGCGCAGACCTCCAGGACCGGGTCAGCGGTCAGAGAAATTCTGATGGTGTCGCCGATTCCTGCCCGCAGCAGCGGGCTGAGTGCTGCTGCCGAGCGGATGGCACCCTCAAAGGGCAGGCCGCTTTCAGTCAGACCTAAATGGAGCGGATAAGGATAGCGTTTACTCAACTCCAGGTTGGCAGCTATCAAATCCTCTGCCCGGGTGGTCTTTACTGAAAGAATCAGTGC
>CAZNRV010000282.1:0-2218 GCA_964575495.1 uncultured bacterium | reverse complement strand
ACCTTTGAACTGCTGAAATATTTGGTCAGCGGATACGGCTCAGATACGCTAATTACCCGCCTGGTTGATTCCAGGGAAATTTATTTGTTGCCGATGTTCAATCCGGATGGCTATATCAGTTCCATCCGGTATAACGGGAACAATGTTGACCTGAACCGTAACTGGGGCTGGATGTGGGGCAACGAATCAAATCAGGGTGCGAGCCCGTTTTCCGAACCGGAAAACCGCGCCGTGCTTTCTCATATCTGGCGTCACCCTTTGGTTACCTTTGTCTCCTATCATGCCGGCACAACCTTTATCTCCCATCCCTGGAGTTACTGTTACTCTTATCAGAATACCATCCCGGAACTCAGTCTGATTCAGTTCCTTTCTGCCCGTTATGACTACTGGACCCATTACACCTATGGTCAGGGCTGCGACAGTATGTATCCGATTAACGGCTCAACCAAGGACTTTGACTATGGCTATGGAATGATGGGCTGGTCAATTGAGGTCCATCTGAGCAAAACCCCGCCCGCCTCAGAAATTGACCCGACCTTTAACCTCAATCGTCCGGCAATGCTGGAACTCATCCATAATGCCGGCAAGGGAATTCAGGGAACTGTAACCGATGCGGTTACTGGCGAACCGGTTCACTGCCAGGTCTGGGTCAGTCCGGCAAACTGGCTAAGTTATAATCATCCGGAACTGGGTGATTTTCACCGGTTTTATCTGCCCGGAACATATTCCCTAACCTTCCGCGCCCCATATTATCAGGACACCACCATTGAAAATGTGGTTGTGCCCGATACCGGCGATTCGGCAGTAACCATTGATGTCCAGTTAACACCCGATTCTTCAGCACCGGTTTTTGCCTTCCGGCATATCTATAACAGTTCTGTCAATCCCGCCAGTAACCGCACCTATCCGGTCCGGGCGCTTGGTCCGCACGACGACAGCGCCTTTATCCTTGATAACGGCAAAAGCATCTGTCTGGATATGGGCATTACCATCTACGATAACGAAGGTGCCGATTTGGTTGTCTATCGTTCTGCCGGGTCCGGCACAGCCCAGGTTCAGGCTGCCAACAACTGGCAGGGACCCTGGACAACGCTCGGCACCGCAAATGGACCCGCAACCGAATTTGACATCGGCTCGGCTGGCATTGACAGTATTCGCTACATCAAACTGACCGCAACGAGCCAGTTCTATCTGGATGCGGTTGAAGGGATAAATAATGTCGGTATCGCCCAGTCTCCCCTATCTTCACTTCAACCCCTGCAACTCAGGGTCAGGTCAAATCCGGCAAAGGGCACAATCCGGTTTTGGCTCAATCGCCAGCCGGAATCTCCCTGGCAACTGAGAATCTGTGACCGGACGGGCAGGGTGGTCCAAAATCTCAATGCCGACCGCCAGGAAATCCTCTGGGACGGCAGAGACCGGAATGGCGCCAGGGTGCCGGCCGGCATATATTTTGCCCGCATTTCTGATGCCCGGGCGGTAAGATTTATCCTTCTGAGATAACTTTGTGCTTAACCTGATACTCGGGTTTCTCGTCTTAAACAGTTCTATGTTCTCAGTTCCAGGTTCTGCCTTCGGCAGCTGCCAGGGCAGGTCCGAGTTTTCAGAACTACGAACCGAGAACCAAGAATTAGGAACTGCGAACCGCTCTGGTACCGAATCGGTTGACGCCCGCATCTTTGAGTTCAAACTCAAAAACGGGCTGGAGGTTATCGGTTACATTGATTCATCTGCGCCGGTGGTCTCGGTCAATGTCTACTACCGGGTCGGCTCCTATGATGAACAGCCGGGCTACACCGGCATCTCCCATATGCTTGAGCATATGACCTTCAAACATACCGATATTTACAAACCCGGTGATTTTGACCGCATCCTTGACTCGGTCGGTGCTTTTAACAATGGCTTCACCTCTACCTATTACACCGGTTATTATGAAGACATTGCCAAAGACCGCTGGGAACTGGCGTTGAAACTTGAGGCGGCAAGGATGGCAAAATGTATCTTTCCTGACTCGGAGTTTGAAAGCGAGCATCAGGTTGTTGCTGAGGAGCGCCGACTTTGGGACAACCGCCCAACCTCTGCGCTCTGGGAACAGTTTGAGGCGATTGCCAATCTTGTCCATCCCCATCGCAACCCGACCATCGGCTGGCCCAGCGATGTAGCAAACTACACCGTGGAACAGGTGCGAGAATGGTATAAGAAATATTATAATCCGGCA
>CAZNRV010000281.1:0-4205 GCA_964575495.1 uncultured bacterium | reverse complement strand
GGCTTGAATCCCTATGTATGTGAGATTGCCAATATCAGAGAGCAGTGCTCATGGGTGACAAAGGACAAAGATGCGGCGACCGAAAAGGCTCTCGGGATTGTGCAGACCGTAGTTGCCAAAGTGCGGGAGAACACGCCGCTTGAACGCCTGAAGGTACCAATCGTGAAACGGGCGCTGGTGGTCGGTGCGGGAATTGCCGGGATTCAGGTGGCATTGGATATAGCGAATGCGGGTTATGAGGTTGTGCTGGTGGAGAAGGAGCCGTCAATTGGCGGTCATATGGCGCAGTTATCCGAGACATTTCCTACGCTTGACTGTTCGCAGTGCATCCTGACACCAAAAACTGTTGAAGCGGGTCACCATCCCAAGATAAAACTTCTCACCTATGCCGAGGTGGCTGAGGTTTCGGGTTTTATCGGCAACTTCCGGGTGAAAATAAGGCAGAAGCCAAGATATGTGGATATTGATGCCTGCACCGGCTGTGGTATCTGTCTGGAGAAGTGCCCGGTGCGGGTGGATTCGGGATTTGACCGCAACTTGACCAAGCGCCGGGCAATCTATCGGCTTTTCCCACAGGCGGTGCCGAACAAGGTGGTGATCGATGCTAAAAACTGCCGACAATTGCAGGGCAAGAAGTGCGGTGTGTGCGCCAAGGTGTGTCCAGCACAGGCGGTTCGCTATGATGATACCGAGCGTTTTTATGATGAGGAGGTGGGTGCAATTGTGCTGGCGACCGGTTATGAACTTTTTGACATATCACGGGTGGGGGCTTACGGTGTCGGTTCGGTGTCCGATGTGATTGACGGACTGGCGTTTGAGCGCATCCTTTCTGCTTCCGGTCCTTTTGCTGGCGAGGTGCGCAGACCATCAGATGACAAGGTGCCAAAAAGGGTTGTTTTTGTCCAGTGCGCGGGTTCAAGGGATTCAAATCAGGGTGTGCCGTACTGTTCAAAGATTTGCTGTATGTATACCACCAAGCATGCCCTTTTGTACAAACACCGTGTGCACGATGGCGAGGCAATAATCTGCTATATTGATGTGCGCACACCGGGTAAGGGTTTTGAAGAGTTCTATCGCCGGGCAAGCGATGAAGGGGTGCAGTATCTGCGTGGCAAGGTGTCAAAGATTTTTCGACGGGGTGATAAAGTGGTAGTTTGGGCGGCAGACACACTGGCAGGCAGAAAGTTGGAGATTGAGGCGGATATGGTGGTTTTAGCCTGTGCTATTGTGCCTAACCCTAATGGTGTAGAACTTGCACGCAGATTGAAAATCGCTGTTGACGCTAACGGGTTTCAGTCGGAGGCGCATCCGAAGTTGCGCCCAGTGGAAACTTTGACCGCGGGCGTTTTCCTTGCTGGCTGCGGTCAGGGACCAAAGGACATCCCAGAAACAGTGGCGCAGGCTTCAGGCGCAGCCGCAAAGGTGCTGGCGATGTTTGGCACAAGTGAGCTTTATCACGAGCCGGTGATTGCCCAGGTAGATGAGGAAATATGCGTTGGCTGTGGTAACTGCGAGCGGACCTGTGCCTACGAGGCGGTCAAGGTAGATGAAAAACGAGGCAAGGCTGTCGTGCAAGCAGTAATGTGTGAAGGTTGCGGTGCCTGTTCGGTTTCCTGCCCCGCAGGCGCAATTAATCTCTGTAACTTTGCCAAAAAGACGTTAGTGCAAATGGTGGATGCTTAGGTTATGGAAGATGCTACTTTAGACCAAAAGTCCCAAAGCGTTGTCGGTGCGGTTTTGGTGGTTGGTGGTGGGATCGCCGGAATCCAGTCCGCGCTCGAACTGGCAGAATCCGGTTTCAAGGTTTATCTTTTAGACTCCTCACCCGCAATCGGCGGTGTTATGGCGATGCTTGACAAAACCTTTCCGACCAATGACTGCTCAATGTGCATTTTGGCACCCAAACTGGTCGGAACTGGCAGACATCCGAACATTGAACTCATCAACTGTGCCGAACTGGTTGGGCTTGAAGGTAAACCCGGCAACTTTACCGCAAAGATAAAACAGCGCCCGCGCTATGTCCTCTTGGACAAATGCACAGGTTGCATGGAATGTGTGCGGGTTTGCCCAGTCAAGGTTCCTGACAGTTACAACCAGGGCATTTCTCAGCGTAGTGCGGTTTACAAGCTTTTTGCCCAGGCAATTCCGAACGCAGCCGCAATCGAAAAAAACGAAGGCCGTGCACCCTGCCGGCTCGCCTGTCCTGCCAAGGTCAATGCCCAGGGCTATATTGCACTCACCAGAGCAGGAAAGTTCCAAGAAGCGTATGAACTTGTGCGCGAGCGGCTCCCGTTTGTCGGTATTTGCGGCAGGGTATGCCATCATCCCTGTGAAGAAAAGTGCAATCGTAAAGAAGTCAATGGCGAAGAGTCAGTGGCAATCAGGGCGATTAAACGCTTTCTCGCTGACTATATAACGAAACAGGGCGGCTTGCCTTACAAAAGGGCGGCAGACAGCACAGCAGAGCCGAACAATGGTTTGAGGGTTGCGGTTATCGGTGCCGGACCTGCGGGTTTGACCTGCGCCTTGGATTTAAGATTTAAACGATATCAGGTTACCATTTTTGAGGCTTCAGACCTGCCGGGTGGAATGATGCGCTGGGGTATTCCTTCTTACCGCCTGCCAAGGAATGTCCTTGACCAAGAGATTAAAGACATCCTTGACACCGGCATTGAAATCAAACTTAATAGCCCGATAAATTCTACCACCGAGTTGAAAAAACTGCTTGCCAACGGCTTTCAGGCTGTTTTCATTGCCATCGGTGCACACCGGAGTCGTACCTTAAACATTCCTGGAATGGACCTCCGGGGTGTCCTCCACGGCATTGAATTCCTCCGCCAGGTAAATTCACCTCAACCTCAACCTCAACCTCGACCTTTTGCCAAAGTTCTTGTGATTGGTGGCGGTAATGTGGCGGTAGATTGTGCAATGTCTGCTCGTCGTCTTGGTGCTGAAGATGTGGTTATGGTCTGTCTTGAAAAAAGGGATGAGATGCCCGCGCACGAATGGGAGATTGCTGAAGCGCTTGCCGAAGGTATTAAGATTATGCCCGGCTGGGGGCCGGAAGCGATTACTGGCGAAAACGGAATTGTCACCGGCTTGAAAACGGTTGAATGCACTCGAGTGTTTGATGACGAGGCCAGATTTAACCCCCGCTTCAATCCTGAAAACAAAGGGTTCATTCCCGCCGATACGATAATTCTTGCGATTGGACAGCAGGTAGCAGCCGACGGCTTTGAAGGAATTGAGCGGGGTCCGGGGGGCATATTCAAGGTTGACCCGGTAACCCTTTTGGTACAAGGGTTTGACCGTATCTTCGCTGGTGGTGATATGGTTTTGGGTCCGGCATCGGTCATACAAGCGGTTGCTGCAGGTCACGAAGCGGCGATTTCCATTGACCGTCTTCTCAAAGGCGAAGATTTAACTATGGGCAGACCTGAGCCCGAACCTCAACCAGCGAAACTTGAAGATTCGGCAGGCTGGCGCATTGGCATCAAAACTCAGCCCCGTTGCCAGGAACCGCAACTGGCAACGAATATGCGTAACTCCTGGGATGAACTCTATTCGGGTTTTGATGAAAAAACCGCGACCCTTGAAGCTCAGCGCTGCCTTGACTGCGGGGTCTGCTGTGAGTGTTTACAGTGTGTCACTGCGTGCGAGGCAAAGGCGATTGACCACGCTCAGACCGAGAGGGAATTGAATTTAAACATTGGTGCGGTAATCCTCGCCCTTGGGGCGAACGAACACAAACCCAATAACGATGTCAGCCTCGGCTATGGTTCCCATCCCAACATTATCACCAGTCTCGAGTTTGAGCGGATTCTCTCTGCCACTGGACCTTATGAAGGTCATGTTCTGCGTCCTGCGGACCGAACCCAGCCGAAAAAGATTGCCTGGGTCCAGTGTGTTGGTTCTCGCAATCAGGAACATTACTACTGCTCATCGGTTTGCTGCATGTTTGCGACCAAAGAAGCGGTAATTGCGAAGGAGCACTGCGCCGGCGACCTTAAATGTCACATCTACTACCTGGATATGCGCTGCTTTGGCAAAGGCTTTGAGCGTTACTATGAGCGGGCGCAAAAAGAGTATGGTGTTAAATTCCTTCGCTCCCGGGTCAGCGCGATCAAACCCATTCCTAACTCCTCTGACCTCCTTATTTCCTATGAAGACGAACATGGTGTTCTCCACGACGAAGTTTATAACCT
>CAZNRV010000280.1:0-3258 GCA_964575495.1 uncultured bacterium | reverse complement strand
GGTGTTGGACTTGTTGCCGACATATAAATCCGGGCACTGGTGATTGAGCAGGGATAGACTGGCGGGACAAACCGGTTGCCATAGCCGCCCGGACCATTCCAGGACCACATATGGGTCTGACTTCCCCGGTCATAGGTCAGGGTCGCGGGCATAGTGACAACCCGCAACTCAATCTTTGCCGTATCATTTATCGGCACCGCATCACCGGGCAATTTTGAAATTACCTCAATCACATACATACCATTGGTCGTTGGGGTCCAGGTCCGGGTAAAGACAACTGAGTCGGTCTCAGACGGGTTCAGCGCCCGCACCGTGGTTGAGTCGATGAACAGCACCGAACCAGCCTGATTGCGCACCCGAGCCACTGCCCGAAACTCAGTCTCAGCCTGATTGCCAGTATTCTGAATAACGCCCCAGAAGGTAATCGGTCTGCTATTGACAGCAAACATCCCGCCATTACGGTCGTTCATCGCATTGCGCACTGCGGCATCATGCACCTGCAGGGTTGTTGACTCAGGTGGGATGAACTTTACCGCCAGTTCCGGGTGGTACATATTCCCGGGCGGGATATTGCCAGAAAGGTAGTTCAAGCCGATTCTGCCCGAGACATTCTCAATCCCGCACTGATTGCCATCCGGCAACCAGCCGTTGTAAGGCTGTCCCGACTGCTCCTTGTACTGGTAGGTTATCGATGAGTCAGGCAAAGAGAGAATTATCTGGAATGTGTTGTTACCACCGGTTGACCAGAACCGGATTGAGTCATACTCAACAATAAATGTGTCGTTGTCCGGGCTGGTCCAGACCCAGACCGAGCCGTCGGGCGAACCGGTAGTGCTCGGGTCAAGGTCGCTCATCAGCGCTGCCAGGGTATTATTGGAACGCCGCGGGTTAGGAATGGGTGGAAACGGATGGGCATTAAGCGAGTTATCGTGGAATGCAATGTACCCGTTGGAACCGATATAAACCTTGCTCACCTTGTACCAGTAATAGGGGAAATCAAACCCAATTTCAAATGGTCCAACCACATTATCATCCCCTAATCCGGTTACCCGGGTTCCCACACCCTTGATATTAATCCAGTTATAGGTGGGTGAACCCGGACAGGTCGTGTCTGAATCAAGATATCGGTAACCGAATGAATCCGGACCGCCACCGCCCCAGTTCGGCGGCAACTGGCTCTGAACCCCGGTCGGGCTCAGTGCAATCACAAACGCACAGACTATCGTAACCAACATTTGACCTCCTTTTTTCCTGCCCCTTCTTTCAGGGCAGATTTGCTTACCGACCTATATTCTAATATAAAGTCAAACCAGCCCTTTGTCAATAATGCTTATTACTGCTTTTTCTCTTTTAAAACCAGTGTCAGTTAGTAACAGTAATTACGCAGTTAACCATCATTTTTATAAATCTGGAAAATAATTGCTGGATAAACCGCCTCTGCTTGACTTTGTTTCCTGTTGGCTGAAAATAATTTATGGACCGTTTTTTGATTCGGGGCTCAAGACCGCTCAAGGGCACTGTTGCCATTTCCCGGGCAAAAAATGCGGTGCTACCGCTTTTAGCTGCCTGCCTTCTGACCGAAGAGACCTGCACCATCAATGATGTCCCTCTACTGGAAGATGTCAATACAATGCTCAAACTCCTCAGGGCTATCGGGGTTAAGGTGGAGATGAGAAAGCGTCGGGTAGTAATCACCGCCGCAGGAAAACTCAATCCCGAGGCTCCCTATGACATCGTCCGCAAGATGCGGGCAAGTTATTATGTCCTGGGTCCTTTGCTTGCCCGATTTGGCGACTGTCGGGTATCCCTGCCTGGCGGCTGTGCCATCGGTCCCAGACCAGTTGACCTGCATCTTAAGGGGATTAACGCACTGGGCGCCCGGGTCAAAATCCAGAAAGGCTATATCCGCGCACGCGCCAAAACTTTGCGCGGTAACACGATGATGCTTGAAGGACAGAAAGGTCCGAGCGTGGGCGCAACAATAAATACAATGATGGCAGCAACCCTTGCTCGTGGTGTAACCGTTATTGAAGGTGCTGCCTGCGAGCCCGAAGTGGAGGATGTTGCCTGCTTTCTTCTCTGCATGGGCGCGAAAATCACCGGGGCCGGTACACCCCAGATTACGATTGAAGGTGTAAAGCAACTCTCGGGAACCAAACACACCCCGATTCCGGACAGAATTGAGGCAGGAACATTTGCTATTGCCGCTGCTATCACTAGGGGCAGAGTGGAAATAACCAACTGCGAGCCCAAGCATTTGACCGCAGTCATCACAAAACTAAAGGAAATCGGCGTTAAAGTCGAGACTGATGAAAAAAGCATTTTAGTAGATATGAAAAGCCGCCCTAGGGCAACGAAAATTTCCACCGCACCCTATCCCGGCTTTCCTACAGATTTACAAGCGCAGTTCACCGCGCTCTTGAGTCTTGCAACCGGTACCTCAACCATAACCGAAAACATCTTTGAATCCCGCTTTCTCCATGCCCTCGAACTTAACCGGATGGGCGCCTCCATTGACATCATTGGTAATATGGCGGTGATTCACGGCGTAGAAAGGCTTGCGGGGACAGCAGTGATGGCATCGGACCTGCGTGCGTCAGCCGCCCTTGTCCTCGCCGCGCTTGCCGCCCGGGGGCAGAGCGAAATTCTGCGCATATACCATCTTGACCGCGGGTATGAAAGGCTTGAAGATAAACTCGCTCTGGTGGGCGCTGAGATAAAACGTGTCCAGACCTGAAAAGTGTCGCAAGAGCATCCCGGTAAGGGTTGGTAATTTAATCATTGGCGGCGGTGCCCCGGTTCGGGTGCAATCAATGACCAAAACCAGAACTGATGATGTCCGGGCAACACTGCGGCAAATCCAGCGTTTGAAACGGGCTGGATGCGAACTGGTCCGGATTGCCGTCCCGGATGAAAAAAGTGCCGCCGCATTACCCTCAATCAGGGAACGGACCGACCTGCCGCTAATTGCCGATATCCATTATAACCATTCATTGGCGCTGCTGAGCATCAGAGCCGGTTTTGATAAAATCAGAATCAACCCGGGCAATATCGGCGCCCGCTGGAAGGTTGAGGAGATAATTCGTGCCGCTGCGGATAACGGAGTTGCCATCCGGATTGGGGTCAACTCGGGTTCAATCCCCAAAGAAATTCTTGCCCGGTATCGGCATCCGGGGGTTTCAGCGCTCATCACGGCGATGGAATTGGCGCTCGAACCGTTTGCAAGGCTTAATTTCAAGGCACTGATTCTTTCAGTAA
>CAZNRV010000279.1:0-6371 GCA_964575495.1 uncultured bacterium | reverse complement strand
TCTCATCATAGGGTATGAACTTCTGGGAAAGAATCTCCACAATCGACCGCAGGATTCTCTATCTTTTGCTTGCACTGGTTGTGCTTTTGCCTTTAATCATCAAGCCGAAAATTTCTGTCAGGGTCTCGGAACCGGTGCACCACGCCTTTAATGCGGTTGAACTTCTGCCTGAGAACTCGGTGGTAATGATTTCCATTGACTTTGACCCGTCATCCGCGCCTGAGGTGCAGCCGATGCTCGTGGCGATTCTGCGCCACTGCTTTAAGAAAAACCTGAAGGTAATTTTGACCGGTCAACTTGCGCTCGGTCTGCCCATTGGCGAGATCGCCTTGAATCAGGTTGCACTAGAATACGGTAAGGTTTATGGAAAAGACTATGTCAATATCGGTTACCGACCGGGTTTTACCGCAATGATGGTTGGTATTGGCAGGGAGATTCGCGACTTTTTCAAGACCGATTATCGGGGTGTGCCTCTAGACTCATTTGAGTTCATGCGTCAGGTTCACAACTATCATACAATTGACCTTTTGGTCAGTTTGGCACATGGTGCGGTTGCCGATGCCTGGATTATGTATGCCGGTGCCCGATTCAAGCAGAAGATTATTGTCGGCTGCACCGGGGTTAACGCACCGGGAATGTTTCAGTATTACAGTGCCCACCAGATTGAAGGCATCATCGGCGGTCTGCAGGGCGCATCCGAATACGAGGCGCTGGTGGCAAAACCCGGTGCGGCAACATTGGGTATGCCTGCCCAGTCAACCGCACATGCGCTCTTAATCATCCTTTTAATCATCGGCAATCTCGGCTTTATCATCTCCCGCAGAAAGGGCAAAAAATAGATGATTCTTGATATCATCGGCACATGGATTGCCGCCACCTTGACAATTGCTATCCTCTCATTTCTATACAAGGACAATCCGTTTTACCGTGCTGCTGAACACATCTATGTCGGCATCTCTGCTGGCTTTGCCGTTATTTATGCCTGGGCATTTGATGTGTACCCGATGCTTGTTGACACATTTAAAACCAACCTGAGCACACGCAACTACCTTGAAGCCTATATCCTGATTATACCCGCACTCTTGGGAATAGTTATGCTTTTGCGCTCAATTCCGAAACTGGTGTGGCTCTCCCGCTGGCCCATATCATTTACTATTGGCATCGGTGCGGGTCTTGGTCTCATCGCTTCGGTTCAGGGCTATCTTTTGCCCCAGATATCAGACACATTAAGACCGCTGATTAACCTGAACAATGCGGTTATCTATATCGGCGTCATCACCACCCTTACCTATTTTTACTTCTCAAAGGAGCACAAAGGTATTTTGGGCGCGCTGTCAAGAATCGGGATAGTTTTTATTATGGTAGCGTTCGGCGCATCGTTTGGCTATACGGTGATGGCGCGGGTTTCGCTTCTGATTGGCAGGTTTTATTTTCTATTTCACGACTGGCTGCCAATCATCCGCTGAGTGTAAGTGTATTTAAACATACACAAAACTGGCAGGGCAAAATTAAGCTATGTTTCGTATTTTCGTTAACTTAGCAGAAAAACACCTTTGGCAGGGGTATCACCCCCAGGTTAATTTTGAATATAACATAAAGGGCAATGATTCTGTTTATTTGAGTAGAAAAATGCGGGATTACTTTATTTTACCCTTCAGGAAAAAGGATTTGCGCTAGGTCGGTTATCAGTTCTTCTTTTACTAAATTTAGAATGCTATCAAGCGAAAGGTCAATCTCCTCTTTGCCCTGGCGGATAATCAAGCCACCGGCAATCGGCACCGGCTCACCCAATTTTGCCCCAAGTTGAGAACCGAACCTCGCCTTATCGTTCTCTGAAAGGTGAATAGTTGCATCCGGTCCAGCATATTTCTCTATCAGTCTTTTCAAGATTGCGCGGTATTCCGGGCTTTTGACAATCGCATCCCTTGCCTTTTCACAAACCTTTTCAATCACACGCCATTTCGCTTCAAGGAGAATCTTTTTTGCCTCCAGCCGCGCCCTGCTCCTTGCGTTTTCAAGAATAACCCCAACCCATTTTTCGATTCTCTCCTTTTGTTCTCTTGTCAGCCTTTCCTCGGTCTGTTTTAGCCGCTCCTCAATCTCTTTTACCTCTTTCTCCCTTTCGGCATCAATAGCCGCAACCTTTTCGTGTGCATCACCAAGGATTTTGTCAATCAGTTCCTTTGTGCCCACTTTTAACCCAATTTCACACCCATCTGCAGAAAGATGGTCGCTAATAAGCCAAGCACCGCATAGGTCTCAACCAGTGCGCCAAATATCACCGCCTTGGTTGCCTCGCCCGGGCGCTTTGCCACCAGTTCAGCACCAGCTGCACAAACCTTTCCCTGCCAGATGGCGCTTAGCAGACCGGCGATTCCTACAGGCAGACAGGCGGCAAACATCTGAATTCCCTGACCAAAGGTAATCGGCACCAGTTCACCTAAAAGACCCAGTTTCATAATCGCCAGAAAGGCACCAAGAAACCCGTAAAAACCCTGCGTGCCCGGCAGGGCAACAAGAATAAAAAGGTTGCCGAACTTCTTCGGGTCCTCAGCCATAACACCGTTGGCAACCTCAGCAACAAGTCTGATGCCCATTGCCGAACCGATTCCAGCAGGCAATGCCGCTACCACACAACCTAAGAGTGCTATTGCCAGACCAAATGGGTCAACCATTAACTCCTCCTTATGATTTCAACGATAGAAACTGATTCACTTCCCTGAAAGGTTGAAACGGTTCACCACCGCCGGTATAAAAGCGCGGGAAAAACTCAACATACTGCAGCCTCAATGAGTGGACAAACGCACCCAAAACATTCACCGCAATATTATAGGTGTGTCCAACCATCAGCACAATCAATGCCAAAAGAATGCCGACAACAGGGATGGGCATGACCATCCAGGCGATAACATTGATTGCCATTGCCACACCGCCGGTGCACATCCCCAAAGCCATCAGCCTGATATATGAAAGCAAAACCCCGATATAACTGGTGGCGCCATAAAGCGCATAACCGCCCCAGATGAACTTTTTCAACAACCTTTGACCGCTTGGGCAGATGAAATAGAAAACTGTACCCAGCGCACCCGGAATAAATGCGGGCACAATTCTTAAAAAATAAAGCACCAGACCGGTCAAGGTAGCAATGCCCAGGGTAAATCTTATTGGTGTCCAACCTCTTTTTTCAAATACCGTGTATGCTGCATAACCCATCATTGTTAGGAACACCGCCAAGCCTGCCCAGCGCACATACCCGAAATCAGATGGCAACCAGCCCAGTCTGAGAGCCAAATATACTAAAATCGTGCTCAGGAGTCCGAACCAGAGCCATTGCGAAAAAATCGTCTCTTTTTCCCTGCGGTTGAAAACAACTATTGCTGCAACCGCAAACAAGATTAAAATTAAAAGCAATGCGTTCAGCAGTTCAGAAAGCATCTTCCCAAAAACGAGCCTTACTGACAGCCCGTTTATGAGCACAAACCAGGGCAACTGGCCCAAAAGCGCATCATCAAACCTTTTTGCCCTTAGACAGTCTGCTATCTCAAATCCAATACCAGCAACCAATTGACAGAAACCTAACGCGATTGAAAGGATGAAAAACTTCATTGGCTCCTTCATTGGGTCAAACCACATCAGTCTGTTTTTAAAAGCAGTCAACCAGTTAATGCCCAACCGGTCAGGAATGTCTCCAAACCAGCCGCCAACCATCGCCCCGGCTGGAATGGTCAGGATTGCGCCGATAAGAACAATACCCAGCAGTTTATTGCTCACACCCATTTTTCTCATCAGCAAAAAGGTAAGAATTGCCAAGACAATGCCATAACCTGCATCGGTCAGACACAAAGCAAAGAAAATCCCGAAAAAGGGCGCGACCAGCCAGGTCGGGTCCATCTCATCAGGCAAAGGCAACTGATATAACTCAAGGACAAGTTCGAAAGGTCGCCAGAGCCTGCGATTAATAAGTGCGACTGGCGGCGATTCATCAGGTTCAGGTTGAACCCGGACAAATGCTGCCAACCCGAAATCATCGACCAGCCTTGTTACCTTTTTGATGTCTCGGTCCTTAACCCAGCCATAAATCAGAAAAGCCGACTCAGTCTTAACAAACTGCGCCTCAACCTCCTGCCTTTGCATTTTGTTGAGAAGCGCATCCGCTTTGACTTTAAGTTTTGGTAATTCCTCGGTCAGCCGATTGATTTCGTCCTGAATCTGTCCGATTTCCTGAATGATTTCCTCTTGCTCCCTTTTTATTTTTGCTATTACTTCAGCAGGTTTTGCCGTAATTCCCTTGAGCTCAATATACTCCCATTGCCCGTCCGCCAAAACAGAATTAATTTCATCACCATGTTCAACTGCAAACGCCACCAGTCCGTAAATCCCGTTTTCACCCTCACTAATAACCTGCAGACTTGCTGGCTTACCCAGTAAACCTATGCGCACAATCTCCAATCGGTCGCGGTCAGCCAGCCTACCAAACACCACCTTTACACCCGCTATTGTCTCCAACTGTATCGGGGCATATTCAAGGTTTATCCAGGGTTCAAGCCGCTTGATTTCCTCCTGAGATTGTTTCAGCCGGTTCTCCAACTCAATCTTCTTGGCGGTCAAGCGGTCTATCTTCGCCAGATTTTCCTTCGGGTCATAGCTGCGGGCAATCTTTTCGTACTCACTACGGGAAAAAGTTAACTTAGCTGCCGACTTCTTTCCGGCAACAGTGCTCAAAATCTCAATCGCGGATAACAACTGAGTAAGGGCCTTATCCCTTTCTTCGGTTTCTGCCTGAACGGTTTTAGTGATATGAAAAACACCTATCCGCTGTAACCGGAAAAGAAACTCATCCTTGCCATCATTATGGACTGCAATGACCGCCTTACTTACCCGGTCTATTGCCATTTCTCTATGACCCTCCTGGCTATCATTTCTTCCGCCTGATGAATACGCACCTCGGGCAAATTCTCCAAAGCCCGAGCCCGCTTTTTAGCATCCTCATCCATCTGGGAAAATAACTTCTCTGCTTCAGCTTCTGCCTTTTTCAGTGCCTCATTGAACTCGGTCTGCAAACGCTGCCGCATCTCTTCAATTTTTACTCTGCTATGAGCTTCAGCCTTTTCAATAACCTGCTTTTTTTCCTGTTCAGCAGCAGTAATCAAGCGCTTTGCCTCAGCCTCTGCCGCCTTAATCTGCTGGATAATGTCCAGTTCCTGCACCGCCATAAGAAATTATTTTACCGCCTGACCACTTTCTGTCAAACGAATTGAAACACCTGAACCAGGGAACCTGATTAAAATCAACTGCTGCCCGTGGCTGGCTCCTGCTCCTCCTCATACTCCTCTTCATCAACCGAATCGGGCAGGGGCTGAACCACCAGGCCCACCTTCACCTTAATTGACTCCGGTGCCACATTCCCGGGACTTAAATAGAATTCTATTGCCGGGCCGGAAATCATCAACCCCTCATCCTCAATCCAGTCGCTCAGCCGCTCGTAGGTCGCTTGAATTTTATCGTAACTGCCGGTGTGCAGAGTGAAAGCAACATTCATAACTGGCAGCCGGCTTACACCTATCTGCGACTTCTCATCCGGCTTGGTATTTTCAGGCACCGGGATACAAACTGCCCAACTGCAACTTTCCGGTGGCACCCCTCCAGGCGCATTATAGAACATCGCAAAAGGTGCCCCGGTTGTTATAATCTTATTTGCCTCAATCCAGGCCATTAACTCCTGCATCGCCGCTCCAACACTGGCATAGGGTCCGGTTCGGTTCAAAGTGGCGACGGTCATTGAATCCAGCACATCCAGTTCGGCTTTAAACTCTTCAGGCGCCTTTGGCCTCTCAGTTCTTGCACCGCAACCAGCCAATACCACGAGTGCTGAGAGAACAAGCGCACTTTTTGCTATCTTATCTGACATTATAACTCCTTTCTGATTTCGTTAAGAAACTACCCTAAAATGATTGATGGTTGGGATTATAAACTCTGCCCGTTGCCTGTCAAGAAATTGTATCTCTCAAGTCAAAACCCGGTGTAACATTTTCCATCCAGACTTGCCGACCTGATGGTCGTGCCTTCGCCTGCCAACGCAGAGTCACCTTGCATCTGAAAAATCTGCTTAAGGAAAGCAGACCTAAAAGTCTGCCCTACATCTCTACCTCTAACCTCAATCTCTACCTGCCCCTGTATAGGGCAAGGCTTTAGCCTTGCTTTTTGCCCCTCACTTTCTGTGATTGCGAGTTGTTAGGGCAAAAGGACGGTCCGGTGGATCAGTTGGAAGTCCGGGCACTGGAGTTTGATGAAGTAGATGCCCTGAGCAAGCCCTGCTGGGTGCCAGCGGAGTTGATGGTTCCCAGCAGGCTGATAGCCCTCAAACAGGGTGG
>CAZNRV010000278.1:0-3576 GCA_964575495.1 uncultured bacterium | reverse complement strand
GGTGTCCCCAACTTCAACAACATTGCCTATATAGACATTGCCCGCGCCTATGGTCGTGACGCTGTAAAGATTCTCTTTGTAAAACCACTCGCCTATTTAAGGGGACTGGCTGAAGCCATCAGTATATTCTTTATTCCCGCTGACAGCTATTACTATCTGCGCCTTAACAGAAAAAAACTCAAAGCCTTTGCCCGGATTTTCAATGCGGTTTTGTTGGGGCAGTTCAACGACCGCCTTAATACCAGTTTGCGCCACTCAAATCCGGTTACCTTCTATCTCCAATCGTTTACCAACACCGGCTTTATCCTGATTGCCGCATACATCCTTGCCTTTATCTACGGAATCCTGCTTTTGCGCCGTCGCCACCCATTAAGTCAATCCTATTTCTTTCTCTGGCTTACCCTGCTCTATGCCTTTTTGGTCGGTAACTTTACTGAGGTCGGTGAAAACAACCGGTTTCGCTTTGTCCTTGACCCGCTCCTTTTGCCCTTTATTGGCCTTTTAATTCAAAGGCTGTTTGTTTTTGGGAAAAGAAAAGATAAACGGTAGAAATTGGCAAAAAGTTTTTCCCCGTTTGTCCCTGACCGCTCCGGATGAAACTGGACGCCAAAAAGCGGCAGGGTTGGGTGACGAATTGCCTCAACCAGACAGGAGTCTGATTCGGCGCCAATCTGCCAGCCGATTTCCTGAACCGACTCCCAGGTTACATACTCCTGATGACTTTCCCTCATCACCGTTTCCTCGCCCAAACCGGCAAAGAGTTCCCATTCCTGCCGAATCCGTATTTTCTCATCCCGCTCAACCCTATCATTTCCTTTTTTAACTACGGCACCGAATGAACGGGCCAGCAACTGATGACCGAAACAGATACCGAGTGTGGGGATATTCAGACCACGGATAAAATCTTTCAGTTCTTCTTCTGGCTCGGTTTCAGAAATCATCTGCTGGGAACCGGAAAAAATCACCGCTTCAATACCGGCGAGACTCAACCCCTTTTTAAGGTCAGCCGACTTTACATCAATAATATCCGAATGTCTTGCGCAAATCTGTTGGTAATAAATCATTCTTGATTCGCCATCCCGCAGATAACAATCAACGAGCAAAGTCTTCACCGGGGTTCAAACCGGCTGATATAGGCGTATGCCTCGTGGTGGTGAATGGACTCAAAACTCTCTACCTCCACCTCATAACCGGTTATCTGGGGATGAGCATCAAGCCTTTGTGCCACCTTGCGCACTACATCCTCAACAAACGCCGGATTGTCAAAAGCCTGCGCTGCTAGGTGCTTTTCATCCTCCCGCTCCAAGAGTGAATAAACCTCACTGGAACCACACTCCTCAAGGATATCAATCAAATCCTCAATCCAGAGAAAACCCTTAAATTCAACCACCGCCTTAATTTCTGCCCGCTGATTATGCCCGCCCTTACCCGACATCTCCTTTGAACACGGACATAGGGTGGTAACCGGCACCGCCACACCCAAGCGCAACCGGAACTTATCCTTCAGACTGGCGTTAATCCAGCATCGATAATCCATCTGCGAACGCACCCCGGAAACCGGTGCCTGCTTTTCAACAAAATAGGGAAAATCCATCTCCAGATGCGCGGAATTTGCTCCCAGCCTTTCCCGCATCTCCTTGAGAATTGCGCCCAATTTATGAACATCAATCTCACGATGATAACGATTCAGAATCTCAACAAACCTGCCCATAAATGTGCCCCGCTGCTCCTTGGGCAAGTCAACAAACATACTGATTGTGGCAATCGTGTGCTGTTTACGATGAGCCTTGTCCAAAAGGACAATCGGATAACGTAGACCCTTTACCCCGACCTTGTCAATCGGCACCGCCTGTGCTATCCGCTCTTTCCTAATATCACCCATTAAAACCGGCTATGCCCCTGCTGGCGGCCAGCCCAACTTTCCTTCCTTGTGCCTTTTACCCAAAACCTCAAGCATATCCTTGACCATCGCCTTCAGGTCATAATCCGGCTTCCAGCCCCATTCTTCCCTTGCCGCAGAATCATCGATTGACTCCGGCCAGGAATCGGCAATCTGCTGTCGGAAATCAGGCTCATAGGTTATCTCAAAATCCGGTATATGTTTTTTTATCTCCTGCGCCAGTTCCTCAGCAGAAAAACTCATCGCGGTCACATTGAAATCACAGTGATGCTTCAGTTTTTCAATCGGCGCTTCAGCTAACATTATCGTGGATTTGATGCAATCCGGCATATACATCATTGGTAACCTGGTATTAGCACGCAGAAAGCACTTATACCGCTTGAATTTTATCGCCGCATAAAAAATCTCCACCGCATAATCGGTTGTTCCACCACCAGGCAAAGTAACATTGGAGATAATGCCGGGATAACGCAGACCGCGCACATCCAACCCAAAACGCCGGAAATAATAATCGCCCAAAAGTTCACCCGCAACCTTGGTGATTCCATACATCGTTCGAGGCTTGAGAATCGTTTCATTCGGGGTATTCTGCCTGGGGGTCTCAGGTCCAAAAACGGCAATTGAACTAGGGACAATCACCCTGGCCATATCGTGCTCCCGTGCTACTTCAAGGATATTGTAAAGTCCGTTGATATTCACATCCCAAGCAAGTTGTGGGTTCTTTTCACCCGCAGCAGAAAGAATTGCCGCAAGATGAAAGATGGTATCGATATTATGCTTCTTGACTATCTCTTCAATCGTTTCCTTTTTCGACACATTAATGAAATAGAACGGTCCTGATTTCAAAAGCTCCTCACTCGGCTGGGTCTTTCTGCCCGTGGCAATGACATTCTCGGCGCCATAACGTTCACGCAGCGCCAGTGTTAGCTCCGAACCAATTTGACCTACTGCCCCGGTCACCAGTATTTTTCTGATATCTTTTGTTTTTGTCATGACATTAACTCCTTTGATTTTACATGAATATTAGCCTATGATTAACCAAAGTCAAATGTAAGAGTGGACAACCAAACAAATTCTGCTATACTACTGAAGGAAAATTTAATGATACCAATTTTACTTGGTGAGTGTAGCTCAATTTGGTTAGAGCACCTGACTGTGGCTCAGGATGTTGGGGGTTCAAGTCCCCTCACTCACCCTGAATTTGCGTCCGTAGCTCAACTGGATAGAGCGCCGGGCTTCGAACCCGTAGGCTGCGCGTTCAAGTCGCGCCGGGCGCAGGCTTGAATAATAATTGTGCGCCCCGCTAGCTCAACCTGGCAGAGCAACGGATTCTTAATCCGTGGGTTGCAGGTTCAATTCCTGCGCGGGGTATTTAAAATTCAATCCTGATGCTAACACTTTTCTATCTTCTTCTCATATCCAGCCCTGATTTTGTCCGTAGTTCTGAAAAGCCGGCACCGCCTCAGATTAACACCAGCCGGGTCTGGGTTTTTTTTACCGATAAGGGTATCTTCAATCATTCCCAGTATCAGGTTGCCCTTGATGCAGTAGCAAAGAACGCAACCACTGGTCAGATTGAACGCCGACAAAGGGAAGGATTTAATGGCTTTGACTTTGATGACCTGCCCGTCCAAATGGACTATGTCCGTCAGATTGAAGAACTGGGTGCCCGGTTG
>CAZNRV010000277.1:0-3067 GCA_964575495.1 uncultured bacterium | reverse complement strand
AAGAAAAAGATGCAAATGGAATTATCAAAAAGCTAAAGCTCTTAGACAAAGAGAATTTTTATTTTATGGGTGCAAAACTAAAATGTTCTCATTGCGGAAAGGAGTTTGGCATTGAAAAAAATTATATAGGAGTTATTACCTGTCCTTATTGTGGAAAATATGTTGAGGGTTAATTGATGTTTATTGAAGCGATGACGGGTAAAAAAGTTATTTCTTTTGATTTTACAAAACAAGAACATCAAGAGGTTTTAAGATTATTGCAACAATCGGCGTTAAGTGCAGGAAAAGAGATAAATAAAACCGGGATTTTAAGGCCAAGACCAAATGAAGTGGGAAATGATATTGAACCTTATGTTCGGAATGCATTAAATTCGCTGGGCTTAAAGGCAAATATCCCGGTAGCACCGAGTGGCCATAAGAAGGCAGCGGGCTACCCGGACATTCTATTCTGGTTTAATCAAGAACCTTACTATCTGGAATGTAAAACCTATAATATTGAAACTGCCAACACAACCCAGAGGAGTTTTTATTTTTCGCCATCTGATGAATTCAAAGTAACTTATGATGCACCCCACTTTATATTGTCTTATGAAATTTATGTTGCTGGAGAAAAAGGAAATAAACATATCTATAAGTGTAAGCATTATAAAATATTATCTATTGAGTCACTGTTGCTGGGTGTAAAGTATGAATTTAACTCGGATAATAAAAGGCTGTATTCAGGTAGAGATGGAACAATTATATTGGATGAAGGAGTGATTAAATAAGAAAAATGACGACATTTAATATAACCAGACATAAAGGCTGGTGTGCTACGTCCATTTATTGAGTAGATTTCCTGCCTTATGCCACTTACTCCAAGTTTGCTTGCAAACAGTTGTAGCCAAAAGAAGTAAGGTGTTAAATTTCTATTAAGCCATTGCCTCACGAGAAAACATAAGGGAAACCATATTTATCAACCCGCAGCCGGTCCGGGTTATCCTTATGATAGTTTTTAATGAGGAGTGTCTCTGCTTGACAGGGGTAAATTGCTGTAATATGCTAAGGGGATATAGGTAATGGCAAATCCTCTTAAGCAGATATCGACAACCTTTGACGCTCTTAACTGCTATCTTAAAGTTCTGCCGGCAACCGGTGGTGCCAGTGAAGAACTCATTCGTCCTGACCAGGAGGAAATTGATGATACCCTTATTCACAGTTCGCTTAACAGGATAACCGAATTTGCCGAAACACCAACGCCGAGCATTGACAGAATTTACCCTCCAACGCCTCCTCTCTTCCGCTCAGAAAATCATCTGTTCCGTTTTTTTATTGATGGCAGTTTCCGGACCTATTTTCTCGGAACGGGTGTGGAAGCCGGTCGTTCTTTTCCGATTATGCTTGCCCAGATTGGTGCGGCGGTTATATTCCGAAACGGCAACGGCAGTCTTTCAGTCCTTAACAATGAACGGGAGTTATTGTTATTATTACCAGCAAAAGGGGATGGTGTTTCTGATACCGTCTGGCAGCGGTTAGAGCAAATCGAGCGCCCGGGCTTTTTTCGGATAGTCAACTATGAATTGCCCGACCCCCTTTCTAAGGATAAAAAAGACCCCAGGGACAAGGCGGGTGGCAAGGTTCGGGCAGAGATGCATGAACTGGAGGCAAAACTTATAAATAGAACCGATGGCCAAAGGGATAAAGACAAATGGCTGATACTGGACGGGGCAACCAAATTTGACCGGTTTATTCAGGCGCCTAATATCATCGGTGTGGCAAAAGCCTTTTCCAAACAGCCGGAGTTCCAATTTGGCGGGATAAAAGAGAAAAGGGATGTAACATCAATTCTTGCTGGTCTGCCCCATTGTCATCGGACAGTGGCATTCAAGGCTTATGATGGTCAGGTGGCATTCTGGTATGTCCGGATGCGGGAGCAGCGGCAGGTTGACTATCCGCTGATGGGTGTGGTAAAGGTAGAACTGCCGACACCCGACCGAAATCCGGTGGATGCGGAACTACTGGATTTGATTTCAAGGGCACTGGTTGCGGAACGCAGTGTCTGTCCATATGGCTTGGACAAGCGCTGGCACTGCTGTATTTATCCAATTCATATGGCAGAGCAGGTTATAAAAAAGGGTTTCTTTTCCAATGAGGTGATAATGGGTGCCATAAAATGGCAGCAAAGTCAAGGAGGTTTTAGTGAGTGAGGAACAAAGGTTTATTGGTAAGACCTCGGCGACCGACCGTTCGTCCAACACATCCGACAAGTTCAGTTTCTGGCTGGGCGACGGGGTCATTGTTAACCCGTTTGACATCGTTGAGGTTGACCAGATTGGACGGGATGGTAAAAGCAAAACCTATGGTCTGGTAACCATACTTGAGCACTGGACCGATTCTCCAAATCACCTCGCCAACTATATCTCATCCAACTTTGGCGAACTGACAGAGATGCCGAATACACGCCGGCAGGGCACAACCGTTGCCCACGCCAATGTTCTTTCCAACACCGCTGATATCTATATGCCGGTGCCGAGTGAAGAACTGGTGCGTTTCGCCACACCAGAAGGTATTCACGAGGCATTGGGCATCAAGGATATGGCAGAAAAGGACCGGATACCGGCAGGTCTGATCAAAATGAGCAACGGTATTGCCTGTGTTGCCTATCTTGACCGGCGCTATCTTTTAGGACCGGTTTCTGCCCATCTGAATATCACCGGCATTTCTGGTCTGGCAACCAAGACCTCTTATGCGATGTTTCTGATTCAGGCATTACTTCAGCAAGCAACCGATGAGGAACGCAAGAAGATAGCGGTAATTCTGCTGAATGTTAAGCACAGTAACCTGATGCAGATTGACCAGGAGCCGGATACCCGACCCGATGTCAAACAAATGGAACTGTGGGAGGCGTTGGGTTTGCGACCGGGTAAGTTTGAAAATGTCCATTACTTTGTTCCCCGGGGTCCGGATGGACAGGCAAACTGCTATGTGGAGCCGAATATCCCAACCGTTTATGCCTATGATTTCAGAAGCACTGCGGACAAACTTGATCTGCTCTTTGCTGATGTGCCTGATACCTATTATACCATTG
>CAZNRV010000276.1:0-2273 GCA_964575495.1 uncultured bacterium | reverse complement strand
CTGTTTGAGCGAATTGAACGGGATGAGGAGGTCAACCTGATGCCGTGGCTTGGGAATAAGACGCAGGGTGATTTCGGTGATAATGGCAAGGGTGCCTTCGGAGCCGATGAGCAGTTTATTCAGGTCATAACCGGTGGCGTTCTTGCGCAGTTTGCCGCCGTAGTTGATGATTGCGGCGTCAGGCAGGACCGCCTGAATGCCGGTGACATAGTCGCCGGTAACACCATATTTGAATGCCCGGGCACCACCGGCATTGGTAGCAACATTGCCGCCGATTGAGCAGTCGTCAAGCGATGCCGGGTCAACCGGATAATAAAGCCCCTTTTCAAGACATACCTCCTGGAGATGGGCGGTTATAACCCCGGGCTGGGTGCGGACCATCAGGTTTTTGGTGTCAACCTCAAGGATTTTGTTCATCAGTTCAAGGGAGACGACGATGCCACCGGCTAATGGCACCGAGCCACCGGCAAGACCGGTTCCGAGTCCGCGTGGGGTTAAGGGGATTTGTTCTTCACGGGCAAGGTGAATCAATCGGGAGATTTCTTCAGGGTCAACTGGCTTGACAACCGCAGCCGGCAGGCACGCAGGATACGGGCTTTCGTCGTGGCTGTAGTCAAACAGTTTTTCCTTATCAATGATGATGCGCTGGGAAGGAAAGATTTCCTTCAACTGGGCAAGGACCGCTCGCGAAAGATGCTTAACCTTTTTGGACAACGACTGATTTTACTTTAAGAGTTCTTCAATCTTTGCGCTCAATGCCGGTTCGGGCATTGCGCCAATCATACGTTCAACCTCCTTGCCCTCTTTAAAGAAAATCAAGGTCGGGATGCTCAAGATGCCAAATCTGCCGGTAACAGCCGGGTTTTCGTCGATGTTTATCTTACCAACTCTGATTTTGTTAGAATACTTTTGTGCAATCTGCTCAATCACCGGTGCGAGCATCCGGCAGGGTCCGCACCAGGGTGCCCAGAAGTCAACCAAAACCGGCAGGATAGAATTGGTGACCTCTTTATCAAAATCGGCATCGGTAAGATGCAAAACTGCTGATTCTTGATTCATAATTCCTCCATTTTATAATTTGACCGCACGAACACGGTTCTGAATAATGATGTCACCGTTGCTGGTGATAATTGTTATCGGCGATGCGCCCGAGCCGATTTTTGCCCTGATATGGTTCTGGGTTTTTTCATCATACTGGACAGAATAGCCAGTGATAACAACCGTGCCGTTAGATGTGGTAGCGGTGATATAGGCAGATACATCTGGAGGCAGGCTCAGGGTGACCTTGCCATTGGAGGTGGCAAGGTTGGCGCCGCTGGTTGCAGGGAGAAGGGAAAGGTCGCAGTCAATCTCACCATTGGAGGTGTTGATGTCAATTCTGCCAGAATGAACTTGGACAACTACCTTGGCATTAGAGGTTGAAATTTCGGCATCATCAGCAGTGCCGGTGAGGATAACATCGCCATTACTGGTGGCGACTGAAATTGGCGCGGCGATTCCTGAGACCGTGACATTGCCATTTGAGGTTGAGATGTTCAAGCGGATATTTGCCAGCACCTGTGCGTCCATCAATGCGCCCATGGGTTTGGCAGTAGAAGGGAAGTTTGCCTTTAAGGACCAGCTGCCGGCACTCACCGTATCCTCAATTGTTATTTGGTTGAGCTGGTTGGTGGCGTCGGTCTTGTTTCTGCCATAGGCGTAGCGAGTAACTTTCACGCTGGCGATGGTATCGGTAATCGCAGTGGCAGTAACTGCGCCGTTGTGAGTGTCAATGGTCAAGCTGGTAAATGTGGAGACCGGGCAGGTGAAGGTCTGACTGTCTTCAACCTTAGAGGTGTAAAGACAGGCAAATAGGCAAAGAAGACCTATTAACATAATGAAATAAACTTTTGTTTTCATTGGCTCTGCACCTCCGGGGCGGGGATGAGCGTCAATCCAAGGGAAAACCACGGTCCTTTGATTTTAATGTCAGGTGTATTCGTTACCCGGGCGCCGTTGGCAAGGCGCCAGTCAAGGGTAAAGGGAGAATAGAGATAGCCGCCACGCAAGGAAATTCCATAACTGCCGGTATTGGTCGGCAAAAGGAGGTTGAGTTCCAGCGCACCCAGACCGGTGATTTTCATCCCGGGTGAGATGGTGGCGATGTTGCTGGGCGCGCTCAAGAGTTCATCAAGTGTTAAATCGCCAGTGTGCTTGCGGATTTGAAAACTGGGCTGGACACCGCCGATACCAACAAGCGGAACAATGGTAAGGAAGTTTAACAGGGGCAATTT
>CAZNRV010000275.1:0-2756 GCA_964575495.1 uncultured bacterium | reverse complement strand
AGTGTGCGGATATCCGCAAGTGCGGCCGGGCAACAACTGGTGTCAAGGTAATGGCGGTGGAAAAGGGCGATGCGGTGGTTGATGTTGCCCTGATTGAAGAGTAGCCGGTTTTAAGTTCCGCGGTTAATAAGCATAAATTTCAAATCATCTACGGTGCGGACATAGATGCGGGCAAAGGGCATAACTTTGATAATTTGCGCGGGTCTGATTGCCTCAAGGTGACGGGTCAAAAGGACCGGGGTCATTCCTGCCCGTTCGGCACCGGCAAGTTCATCTGAGCCGCCATTGCCAACATAGAGGCATTCGCGAGGGCTAACACCGAGTTTCTCTGCGGTATAAAGGTAAATCTCTTTATCCGGCTTTTTCATCTTTACAGAACAAGAAAAGACGGTAGTGTCAAATAAAGGGGCAAGGGGCGATTTGTCCCAGTGGGCAACTTCATCAAAACCGCAGTTGGAGATTAAGCCCAATCTGAATTCAAGTGAGCGCAAATGGCGCAGAGCATCGAGGGTTTCAGGCTCAATATGGGTCAGGGTGTGGCGAAAGCGCTCATGCCTTGTCTTGAGTGCCTCCTGAAGCTGTGCTTCGGTGACAGCAGGATTGAGTTTGCGGGCAAGGTGCCGAATCGGCACATCAACCGGCACAAGTCCAAGGACATAGTCAGGCGGGTCTTTAAGCCAGTGCTGATACCAGACATCAGGGTCAATGCCGAGGATTTGCGGTGTGCCCTGACCCGGCGCTTTGGCAACCTCAAGGGAAACAAGGGTGTGGAAGAGGTCAAATATAAGTGCCCGTGCCTGGCGCCAGTCAGACATCATACTATCCATCGAATCACAGTCATTTTGAGCCCCTCCCTCGCCATTCCGAGCTTGTTGAGGAATCCCTCTGTTCGCTCAGGGCAGGTTTTCTTAATGCAACTGGTGTTGGTATTCATAACGGGCAATCATTCCGGGACAGGCAATGTAGAGATAAAGAGAGTCGGCATAAAGGGCATTGATTTCTGAAAATGGCAGTCCGTTTGTGCGGTCGATTTTTGTCCAGGCGTTATCCTTGATACTGTAAACATCGACCCCCTCTTTTTCAGCGATAAAGAGCAGGTTCTGGGCTGCGGTCATTGCCCGAACCGGCTGGGAGAGGTCAAAACCGGGCGGGATTAAGCGGCTCCAGGTGTTGTCATGGTCAAGTTTAAGCACACCGCCGAGGGTGCCAAAAAATGTTGTGCTACCGGTCTGGGCAATGCTATAGACACCCCAGTCAAATCGAGCAAACGGGTCGGTTACCTGTGTCAGAGTGTCGTTTATTAAGATGAAAAGACCATCATCAAGGGCAACAAGGATGGAGTCACGGAAAATTGTTAGGGCATTTACCGGCTTGGAAAGTTCGACAACGAGGGCCGGCTTTCCATTCTGACCGATAGAATAGAGCGCCTGGTCAGTGCCAAGAAGTGTTGATGGGGGTAGAGAGAGGATTGCCGCGATGCCCTCCCTGCGGCCGATGTCAAGAACTTCGCTTGTGAGGAGGATAGAACCCTGCTCAAAGGAAAATTCGCCAGGTGAAATTGAGTATGAACGCCAGTTGCCCTCAGAGTCAATGAGCAGATTTTCCTTTTGGGTGAGAAACCAGAGCTTACCCTCCAGGTTGAGAATTTTTCTAACAGGCTCGGATGGTGCACCTAACCTGATTTCTCTTTCCTTAAATCCGGTAGAACGGTTGTAAATAATCACCCCATAACCCGGGCTGGTGACAAAAAGCCAGTTTGTCCTTGGGTCCGGATAGGCGCGGACAAGCGGTCGCGGTTTCATCTGTTCGTCAAGGATGAAAAATGGTGTCAGAAAAGTCCAGTTTCTTATTGGTGCTGTGTCCTTTTCCCCGAACCAGGTTACTGGTTCAGGAACAGCCTGAGCTGGTTGATACCGGTCGCCTCCAAGTTTAAAAAAAACTCCGCTTTCGGTTTCAAAAAAGGCACCCCCGCGGGTAATGCCGACGGAGCGAATCTGCTTAAATGGCGGGTGGAGTTCAAATACTTGACCGGTAGTGGGCAGAAACTGGTAAAGTCTGGTTGTGGTCACAATTAAGAGTTCATTTTGAGCCTGATTAAAGACACAGAAACGGATTTTTTCATCGATTTCGTCAGCAGCGGTAAGGGTGCGTTGGTGTCGAAGGCGGCTGCGGTCAATGATGTAAACTCCGTCTGGAACCGCAATAAAAATGGAGCGATTGCTAAAAGTAATTGAGCCAATTTCACTCATCGGTGGATAGTAGCGCCAGTAACTGGGCTCGTAGAACAAAGAAATCAGCAAGAGGAAAATCTGCATCATAAAAGTGCTCAGGGGTTAACACCAATAGCATTAATAGTCTGGCGGATGGCGTAAGGCAAAAATTTCAAGAGGTCGCTGGCAGCAAGCCCATATTCAGTGAGTTCAAGAGCACCAATGTCGGCGGCTAATCCATGCAGATAAACTCCGCAGATTGCGGCATTCAGAGGTTCGGCACCTTGGGCAATTAATCCGCAGATGAGTCCGGTCAAAACATCACCGGTGCCACCAGTGGCAAGACCGGAATTTCCGGTGGGATTGAGATAGACCTTACCATCAGGAGCGGCGATGACCGTAGGTGCACCTTTGAGAACTAAAATGCAGTTATAACCTTTTGCAAAGGTGCGGCTGACGCCAACACGGTTGGAATTGATTTCCGCTGAGGGTGTGTTTGTCAGGCGGGCAAATTCACCAGGATGGGGTGTTAAGATTACTGGGGCA
>CAZNRV010000274.1:0-3980 GCA_964575495.1 uncultured bacterium | reverse complement strand
TGATAGTATTGCCGATACCCTTGACTTCATCGGCTCCGGTGGTGCGCTCGGATTCAACCCCGTGGGCTTGACATCACCATGGCTCACCCAGACCTATGACTTGAGCCACTACCCTGCGGGTGAATCCTGCCGGCTCAGATTCATATTTGTCTCGGACAACGACGGTATAACTGGTGAAGGCTTTTACCTTGACGACATTCAGGTATATTCCCTTGACTCTGTCAAACTCTACCAGCCGGAAACAACCCGCATCCTCGGCTTTTTCCCCAACCCGGTGAAAAAACGCACAACCATCTTCCTTTCCCTTGCCCAGCCCGCATTTGTCCGGCTTGCCCTGTTTGACCCGCAGGGCAGAAGGATGAAATCACTCATTAAAGAACAAAAACCCGCTGGCTATTATTCCCTTGCCTGGGATGGCACCGACGACTTAGGCATTCCCCTACCTGCGGGTGTTTATTTTCTGCACCTGATGTTTGACAACCTGCCACCAGCAAGAATCCAGCGCAAAATCGTTAAAGTAAAATAGATGATTACTACCAACTATGTTTATGGTCCGGTTCCTTCCCGGCGTCTTGGTCTCTCGCTCGGGCTCAACATCATCCCGAGAAAAACCTGCACCCTTAACTGCATCTATTGCCAGTGCGGCCGGACCACCTGTATGACCATCACCCGCCAGTCATTCTTTCCCATTGATGATATCCTTCAGGAGGTCCGTGCCGCGGTAAAAGGCAAACGAATTGATTATCTCACCTTCTCAGGCGAAGGCGAACCCACCCTGAACAAGGACATCGGCAAAATCATCCGCCTCTTGAAAAAAGAGTTCAAAATCCCGGTTGCGGTCATCACCAATTCCACATTGTTATTTGACCCCGAGGTGCGCCGCGACCTCTATTCAGCAGACCTCGTTGTCCCTTCACTTGATGCGGCTGACCCAAAAACCTTCCGCCGGCTAAATCGCGCCCATCGCACCCTGAAAATAGAAAGAATCTTGAGCGGGCTCAAGACCTTCTCCCGCTACTTCTCAGGCAAAATCTATCTCGAGATAATGCTTGTCAAAAACATTAACGACTCGCCTGAGCATCTGATGGAACTCCGGCGCCTTGCCTATGAGATAAATCCTGACAGAACCCATCTCAACACCGTTGTCCGCCCGCCTGCAGAAAAGTTTGCCCTGCCCCTTTCAGAAGACGACCTTATCCGGTCCAGATGCTTTTCGGTCCTGAAACTGAGATTGCCCAATCGCCCATTCCCAAAAGGCAAAAGCCCTTCAAAGGCGACCCGGTCAAGGCGATACTCGCCATCGTGCAAAACCGCCCGGTAACCGAACAGGACCTAATTCATTCGCTCGGCATCTCTGAGGAAAAACTCAAACCGCTGCTTTCATACTTGGTCCGTCAAAAACGCCTGCAAAGAATAAAATTCTGGGGCAAAGTCTTTTACGAACCTTTTCCCTCTCAGTTTTCAAGCGCCTCCCCATATTAAGAGCCCAAATTTAGTAAAAAATAACGCCGAATTTTGGCTTGTTTGAATTAACGCATTTGTTTTCAATACCTTGGCGAATTGCCGCCGAAAAATCGGGCAGGTCCCCCCCCACCACCCCCCTCTTTAAACCTCACCTGCATCAACCCTGCTTTACCCATTATGCCAAAAGCAAAAATACCTTTTTCGACCACCATAGCAGATTGACTCTCAATTTTAAATCTGCTATAATTATTTTCTAAACCGGCGATTTACTGATGCGCATCGGCTTTTACCAGTTCTGCCCCAAACCGCGGGCAGTGGCTGAGAATCTTGAGCGGATTTTCCGCCGGCTGGCAAATTGTGAAGCCGACCTCATTGTTCTCCCGGAACTGTGCCTGTGCGGCTATCTATTTTCATCCCGTGCCGAACTTGCCCGCTATGCCGAAAATGTTCCTGACGGACACTCCTGCTCCTTGTTGCTCAATTTCTGCATCCAGAAAAATATCAACCTGATTCTGGGCGTTGCCGAAAGCACTGGCAGTCGCATCTTCAACTCCGCCATCCTTGTAACTACGAGCGGCACGATTCACATCTATCGCAAAATCCACCTTTTCACCGATGAAAAGGACATCTTTGACCCTGGCGATTTGCCCTTCACCGTCTTTACCCTCGGGCAGGTGCGCATCGGGATGCTTATCTGTTTTGATTACTTCTTTCCTGAGAGCGGCCGCTCTCTTGCCCTGCGGGGTGCACAGGTCGTCTGCCATCCTGCCAATCTGGTTATGGATTATGCCCAGTCAATGACCATCACCCGTGCGCAGGAAAACCGCCTTTTCTGGATTTTAGCCAACCGCACCGGCAGCGAGCATTTAGATGGCAAGGTGATGAAATTTACCGGCAAAAGTCAGATTGTTGCGCCTGATGGCAAACTGCTGGTGCGCGCCAGCGCTCAAGACGAAGAACTCCAGATTGTGGAAATCAACCCGCTGCTGGCGCTGAACAAATATGTCACACCCCGCAACCACATCTTTGAGGACCGCCGTCCCGAGTTTTATCTCTGATTTTTAGGGCTTAACCACCGCTCCCAAAAAAACCAGCGCGCCGCTGGCTTTATCCTGAATTGCAAAGAGAAACGGACGGTCACAAACCATCCGGAACCGGTCAACCGGCATCGCGGTCATCACCATCTCCACCGAAGTTACCGCCGCCGCCTCAGTGCCCTCCTCATTAACCTCAATAAAGCCCTTGTGCCGGACATCGCCAATCGCAATTCCGCTCCTCGGGCTCATCTCGGAAAAATCCGCGCGGGCGAGGTCAAAGGCAAGCGCCATATTCAGAGCCTTCAGCACCTCTTTCAGGCTCTGCTCGTACTCAATTTTGAAACGCGGCAGCCCGACTTCACCCTGTTTGGTCTCAAATTCACCCTGCCACTTTTGCCAGTTTTCACTCGTGAGTTGTGCAATCAACCAATCCAGACTTAAACTTTCAGCAGGCAGCATAACCACCATACTCATCTTGCCATCACCATAAGGCAATCGCACCGCCTGAAACCCGTCCGCCGCAAGATAACCGAACCGGTCTGACCGCCGCATCATCATCACCCGCTTTTTTGTGCCCTCAGGCACCTGAAAGTCGGCTTCATAGGTCTGTTTCGGGTCAAACCCTTCCTGCCACTTCCCCTTGAAATACACCGCATTTATTAGATATAGTACCAACTCCGGTGCGATGTGCTCAACTATCCGCTCAATCCTGCCGTGCGTCCTCTCCCGCACCCAACTATTTATTTTAACTATCGCCTCAGGACTGTTAAAGTCTAAAACATTCGCCTCAGCCGAGTAGAACTTCTTGACCCGGTTGATAAATCCGGAATTGAACACAACCCCCTTCCTTGCCCAGAGGGAATTGGCAATTACCAGTTGCAGCCGGGCATCACTCTGCCTTAGACCTGCAGCCAGTCCCCTTTCACCCTGATTAAGTTCCTCAAGCCCAATTCCCTCTATACCCAGAGTTTTTGCCATTGCCGTTCTCGTCTCGCCAGCCGCACCGTTATAGGTCATCACTAAGGCGGTGGCAATGCTATAAGGCGAAATCAACACATTTTCATCTGTCTTCCCCTGGGTCAGCCCGGACAGCAATTTAAATCCGAGTTGGTTTTTTGCCGGCACAAGATTGACACCGGTTGTTCTGCTCTCCGCCCCTTTCAAGGGTGCTGCGATCAAGCTCAGGATTAATAGAATATTCACTACCTATAATAATGCCCGCGCCACAATTAATGTCAAACCTGACATCATCTTGACTTTCGCCCGGAAATACCCCAAAATTCTTTGTGAAGAAAAACACCCGCGAAACCATCTGGACCATTTTTTACCTCATTGCCGGAGTTGTTGCTGCCTGGCTCACCTGGTTTTTTCTGCCCGGAAGAAAATTCGGTGCCTCCGCGCCCAGCCTGCCGGCATTTATCATTGTTGGCGCTGCCGGTGCCTTAATCTACTCATCAATAAAACTGCGGAGCCTGGGTT
>CAZNRV010000273.1:0-3705 GCA_964575495.1 uncultured bacterium | reverse complement strand
ATTTAAGTATGCAGCGGCGGCTTATTCGCAAGAAGGTGGTAAAAGTATGGGAACGCCGGGTATTTTAGAGAACCTCCGCATTCCTCGTTTCAACTCCAAGGATAAACTGCATCTGCGTTTATCCGAGTTGTCGGAGGCGGCACACCAGGCAACAGCCGCAGGTGATACCGAACAGGTTGCCCAAATTGAAACAGAAATTGACCACCTCGCCGCCCGACTCTGGGGTTTAACCGAGAAGGAACTGCAGGAAATCCAACTGGCGCTGAAAGAGTTGCGGTGAAAAATTAGGAAGAAAGGAGATTCAAATGGCGGAGAGAATCAACATCTATTGTGATGAAAGTTGTCATCTCGAGCACGACCAGCAAAAGGTTATGGTATTGGGTGCCGTGTGGTGTCCAGCAGATAAAGCGCGCGAAGTGGCGAAACGCCTGCGGGAGATTAAAAGAAAACACGGGTTATCTAATTGGTTCGAAATTAAATGGACAAAAGTTTCGCCTGGTAAGGTTGCATTTTATGTTGATGTGCTCGACTACTTCTTTGATGACGACGATCTTAATTTCCGTACATTAGTTATCCCAGACAAAGCCATACTACGGCATCCGGAATTTAAACAAACACACGATGAGTGGTACTACAAGATGTACTTTACTTTGCTGAAGGCTTTGCTTCACTCTGAAGCCCGATTTTGTATCTATTTGGATTATAAGGATACTTGGGGGAGTATTAAAGTGCAAAAATTGCATGAAATATTGGCAAACAATATCTATGATTTCTCAAGAAAAATTGTTGAGCGAGTTCAGATTGTGCGTTCACAGGAGGTTGAGCAGATACAGTTATGCGACCTACTTATTGGTGCCATAGCCTATGTGAATCGCGGTTTAGAAAAAAATAGAGGGAAATTAGCAATTATTAAAAGAATGCAGGAAAGGTCACACCTAAGTTTGACCCGGACTACTTTATTAGGAGAGCGAAAAGTAAATTTACTAATCTGGGACCCCTCAAGAGCAGAATTGTGAAAACTCGACCTGATTGGTTGCCTCCATTGGCAAATATTGATGGTCCAATTGAAATAGTTGTTCCTCAGTTGTATGCTATTTTTCATCACGATATTGTATCCGGAGGATTGAGGTTAAACAATTGGTGTCTTATTTGGGACCAACACCCAAGAGAGATATTTGGGCTTACTTACGAGGAATGCTTCTGGCACCTGGTTTCCCGTTACCGCTATATGTGGACAAGTGCAGGTTTGATGAAGCAGCGAGATTTTGACCCGCTCCGTGCTGAGCGATTACCATGGTTTGCCCCAACCGTGAAACATGCCAATTCGGATAATGTGTTGGTATGGAATTACTTAGAAAAAGGCAGAAGACTACGCACTTATGTTTGGCTTTATGATTGGGATTATGTAATTGTGCTGGAGCCAAAGAGATTACGCAAGGGGATGGTTTATTTTATTATTACTGCCTATTATGTGGATGGACCAGCGACAAAGAAATCGTTAGAAATAAAGTATGAAAAAAGGTGTCGATAAAAGGCAATCGCCGCCCATCAGGACGGCGAAAGAGCTCTTTCCACTCATGGTGGATGAGGCTGTTAAAGTATAGCCCCAATGAGCCCTTTGTCAAGCAAAATTTTATGCCCCGCCGCATTCTCCTAATTGAACCGCCCCGTTCCCAAAGGTATCATACGACTTCCCCACCGCTTGGGCTTTTGAAATTGGCAAGGTGGCATAGATTAAGGGGGGATAAGGTCCGACTTATAAGCGGGTTGGATGGCACTGGTTATGAACCTGACCGGATTTACATCACCAGCCTTTTTACCTATGCCTGGGAGCCGGTGCATGAGACCATCCGTTATTATCGGCAGATGTTCCCGCGGGTGCCAATCATTGTTGGTGGTATTTATGCCAGCCTCTGTCCGGAAAAGTTAAAAGAGGAATTTGGTAATAGCGTCAAAATTCAGCGGGGAGTTATACCACGACTGGATAATCTGCGTCCGGATTATTCACTGGTGCCGGACTGGGATGCCAGTATTGTCTTTGCTACAAGGGGTTGTATCCGCCGGTGTCCATTTTGTTCGGTGAAAAACCTTGAGCCGAAGTTTACTGCCCGGCGGTCAATTAGAAAGCTCATTTATCCGCGGCATCGCCGGATAATCTTCTGGGATAACAATATCCTGGCATCGCCTTACTGGGATGTCATCTTTGCTGAACTGGCAGAATTGGGTAAACCGGTTGATTTTAATCAGGGGCTTGATGCCCGGCTGTTGACCGAGAAAGTGTTGTCAGTAATGGAAAGGATAAAGGTGCCGGTTGTTCGGCTTGCTTATGACAGCGACGCTATCCGAGAGTCTTTGCGGACGGCGCTCAACCTGCTGAAAGGGTTTGGCTATGATGGCAGGCGGATTATCGTCTATTGTCTGTATAACTTTTCGGAAAGGTCAGATGATTTTTTCCACCGGATTCGGGATTTGCTGGATTGGGGAGTTGTTGCTTATCCGATGCGCTATGAGCCATTACGGGCGCAGGCAAAGAATACCTATGTGGCGCCGGGTTGGACTGCCGAAGAACTGGAGATGGTGGCAAAGGCGAGGCGAGTTATTGGTTATGGTGGTGCTTTCCCGCCTTACGAAGGTCTGCGTCGGAAATTTTCCCGGGCGCGAAACTTTGCTGAGGCGTTTGAGTTGCGCCCAGTGCGGTAAGGTTGATGCGATTGTTTTTTGGGTTATAATGGGGTTGTGAATAAAGCGGCGAAAGGAGCGGGTATGGCAATAAGAACGAAGACCCAGAAGGGCAAACTGAAGCAGGTGGCGTTCTGTGGTCTGTGTTGTAATCTCTGTTCGTCAAGGAACAGAATCCCAAAGCAGGCACAGGCGCTGAGGGCGACGATGCATATTGAGGGCTGGGATTTGTGGGGAAAGGAGTTTTCTGGGTTTGAGGAGTTCTGGAGGTTTCTGAACAAACTGACAAAGGAGGCCTGCCCGGGTTGCCGGCAGGGAGGCGGTCCGCCCTTCTGCGGGATTCGCAAGTGCGCCCAGAAGCGGAAGGTGGCGGTCTGCGTCTTCTGTTCAGACTGGCCCTGTGAGCGGATTAAAGGGATTGCCCAGGGCTACCACACTTTAATTCCTGATGCGGAACGGATGAAGCGCATTGGTCTGGACAAGTGGTTGAAGGAGCAGGCGGCGCGGGCGAAGACCGGGTTCTGTTATTGCGATATCCGCTGCCACCCATACACAGTTGCTAAGGATTAAACAAACCTAAGGAGGTGTTTGATGGCAGAGAAAATGCTGGCGTATTGCGGGATTGTGTGCAGTGAGTGCCCGGCGTTCCTTGGAACGCAGACGAACAATCGGGAGATGCTGGCTGAAACAGCACAGAATTGGTCAAGGCCGGAGCACAAGATTGCTCCTGAGGATATTCTGTGCGATGGCTGCACCACCGGAAAACGGCTGCCGAGGTTCTGTGCCGGGTGTGAGGTGAGAAAATGCGCACAGGAGCGGCAACTGGCAAATTGCGGCTGGTGTGATGATTATCCCTGCACCAAACTGACCGGTCTGTGGGAGATGTTTAAGATAACGGAGGCGCGGGCACGACTGGATGAGGTTAAGAGGAGCAGAGGTGTTTAAGGGCGTCAGGGCTTTGGCGGTTTATGTTACGGATAAGGAACGGGCAAAGCGGTTCTACACCGAGACGCTCGGGTTTGAGGT
>CAZNRV010000272.1:0-7911 GCA_964575495.1 uncultured bacterium | reverse complement strand
CCAAAAAACCGCCATCAGCCTTCACCAATGACCCCGCCTTAATATGGGTGAAATCGGTCCGCCACTGGCCTGAACGGTCCCAGACCCTTTCAATCGCACCGAAAAGATTGCGGTAACTCGGGTTGGTTTCAAACACCACCGGTGCGGTTTTCTGCTCACTGTTATCCACCAACACATTCACCCGGAATTTGAGATAGGGATCGACACCACCTGCTACCTGTGCCCCCGGCTCACCCTCAACCCCCTTCTGTCGGAACAGGTCAATCTCCTCAATCACCGCCGCCTTAACCCCATCAAGATATTCACCAACCACATCATCAGTTGCAATATAATTACCCTGCTTCTTTTGCTCGCCACCTTCGCCCTTCTGCCCCCTGCGAACCCGATGACGCTCCTTGATTTCGGCAATTCGCTCCTCGATGATTAAGTTGACAAGGTTTTTATCAACCTGTGCGAGCTCATCCCGAGCCTGGCGCTCAAACTCACGCAGTTCCTTAAAAATTGCCAAAAGTTCAGCACTCAACTCCCGGTAGCGGGCTTTGAGTTCGCTTGCTCTTTCCGGGGTCAGTTTCCCCTCCTCAACCAGCCGGTCAAGCGTGTCCACACTCACGGGCTGCTTATCCACAATCGGCGCCAGCTCTGGTCGTGCAGCCGGTCCTGCCTGCACTAAGGCAAAACCTTCTGCCGCAACCTTCCTTTCAAACTCCCGCACCCGACTCGCCCCTTTTTCCTTAAATCGGTCAATAATATCTTGGCGCATCTTCTGATAAGCTTCCGCTTCAAAATGCCGCGGGACATTCTTTATTAAATACTCCACCAGCTCATCCATTTCCTCACGCAGCATCCTGCCTTCACCTGCGGGCAAAAGCAAAAGCCTGGGCTGGTCCGGATTGGTAAAGTTATAAACATAACACTTATCCGTTAAGGAGCGCGTGGGCTTTGCCTTTTCTAACAACTTCTCCACCGTGGTCCTCCTCCCGCTACCCGCAGGACCGGTAACAAAGATATTATATCCTGGCGCCTTAATCTCCAGACCTAATTGCAGCGCCTCCAGCGCCCGCTGCTGCCCGATAATCTCCCGGGATATTTTTATCTCGTCAGTTGTCCGGAAACTAAACCATTTATCTGGACACCGCCAATAAAGCTTCTCTGCTGGAACCATTAACCCATCTTGCCTTCTTGCTTTTCCCATCTTAATACTCCATTTAGGGAAGAGATGGAGAGATGAAGAGATGGAGAGATGGAGTGATGGAGTGATGGAGTCTTCATCCCTTCATCCCCTAATCCCTTCATCCCTTCCTCCCCTAATCCCTTCATCCCTTAATCCCTTAATCCCTTCATTCCTGTCAAATCAATCTTTTGTTGCCACCTTTAGACTTGAAAACTTGACAAAAGGCAGAAAATAACTGCCCAAGTCCCGCTGGGTTGAACCAACCGCATCCACCCGCTGAAACATCTCATACACATTGCCGGCAATACCCGCATCCTTTACCCTGCCGACAACCACTCCCTTCTCAACCCTGAAACCGCAGGCAACATTGAGCGTCACCTCGCCGGCAAGGACATTGGACTGTCCGCCACCAATAAAATCATAAACAATCAGCCCGGTTGCCATCTCCGCGATTACCGCCTCCAGTTCCGCACCACCCGTCCTCACCTCAATATTGCTTGTCCCGGGCCTGGGCAAACTGGAATAACTCCGAACTGCCGAACCGGTTGAATCCGAACCGCAAGCGGCACCGGTTGTGGTATCAAATAGAAATCCGTTGAATACCCCGTTCTCAAACAGGACATTCCTTCTGGCCGGCACCCCTTCACCATCAAACGGCGCGGTCTCAAGCCCGAAATCACGCACCCGGTTGTCAATCACGGTTACCTTCTCGCTCAGCACCTGCTTGCCGTCCTGCCCGATCAGGGGTGAAGTTTTCTTCTCCAACTGCCTCCCGTTTGCCGCCACTAACAGCGGGTAAAGCAGTTCGGTGAGTGCGGTTGGCATCACCACCACTGGATAATCGCCGCTGGGCAGTTGCGCCTTCTGCTTTGCCAGTCTGGCAAGCCGTTCCATCCGCTCAACCACATTGGCCAAGGGAAAGTTCTGACCCGAGGAAAGGTTGACATAATCGGAAATCCAGAAAAGCCCATCATCAACCAAGAGCCCGGTAATTTGTGCCTCCAGTTCTGCCCGCTCAAATTCAAAGTCAATCCCGGCCGTGCTTAAAAGCCTGATTTCCCGATAGGTGCGATTGAACCGCACATCAACCTTCAAATCCGGGACCCGCGCGGCAAGGGCATCAATCAAATCCCTGCCCCATTCCACCATCCGGCCTGCGGGAACGAGCATTACCCGGTTTTCAAAGGTTTTAACAAGTGCCGGCCCTTGCGGTTTCGGCAGATGAAACTGGACCTCTCTGCCATATATGCTGGCATCAATCGCCGCCTTTGTCATCTCACTAAGCCGGTCCGGGTCAGTGCCTGAGGCAAACCCCAGTCTCCCCTTATTAATCACCCGGACACCCCAGCCCCGGGAAAGTTTTGTCTCCTGGGAGTACAACTTGCCCTGACGAAACTCAACTTCAAGCCGGTCAGTTTCGCTCTCAAAAACCTCCGCCTCTTCAACCCGTCGGGCTACTATAATTAGAAGATATGAAGGGATGGAGTGATGGAGTGATGAAGTCTTCATCCCTTCATCCCCTAATCCCTTCCTCCCTTCCGTCATCGTCCCCTCATCTTTACCTGCCGCCAATTACCACTTTTCTGATCCGGATATGGGGCGCACCCATTCCCACTGGCAAGGGTGACTGTCCAGCCTTGCCGCACCCGCCCAGACCGCCGTGTATCACCAAATCCTTGCCAATCGCATCGATGTTGTGCAGGGTTTCAAACACATTGCCGGAGAGGGTAACATCGCGCACCATCTTGGTCCTCTTTCCCTTCTCAATCAGATAGGCATACTGGGATGAAAAGGTGAAGCCCTCAAGTTCCGTCATTCCGCCCCGGCTCCCAGCCACATACAGACCGTACTCAATCCCGTCCAACATCTCCTCCAGGGTTTTGTCTCTTGGTTCAATAAAGGTGTTACTCATTCGGACAATCGGTGCATAACGATAGGAAATTGCCCGAGCATTACCTGAGGGCGCTTCTCCCATCTGATATGCGGTCTGTCGGTTGTGAAGATGGGCAGCCAAAATTCCATTTTTAATCAGCTCGGTTCTTTCCGCCGCCGTCCCTTCATCATCATAACGGAAACTGCCCTTCTCATAAGGCAGTGTGGCATCATCAACTATCGTCAACTCATCCACCCCATACCTTGTGCCGATTTGCATCAACTGCCTTAACCGTTCGTTCTCAGCGATATGGTCAGCCTCACTCAAGTGACCAAACGCCTCATGGGCAAAAACCCCTGCCAAGCGCTGGTCAATCACCACAGTATAACGTCCTGCTTTTACCGGTTCTGCCTTAAGCAGATTCAGTGCAATGTCTGCCACATTTTCAACCATCGGCTCTTGGTTGCGAAGCGCATCGAAACTTAAAGTCTTGCCAATAGATTCGCCATAATCCTGAATGTTTGTGCCATCCCGCGCGATTGCCCGGCAGGAGAACCCGCACCAGGCAAACTCCTGCTCAATATAACGGTCCTCACTTGAATACCAGTAAACAAACCGGTGGCTGTCCACATACGCGCAAAGTGTGCTCGCAATACCCTTGGTATCAAGGAGTATTTTGTTATAATATTTTATCAAAGCCTCTTTATCTTGCAGCTGCACCTCCCGGGGGTCATACTGCTTTGGCAACCTGATTGCATCCTCAAATGCCGGCAGCGCTATAAGCCCGCCCTCACGTGGTGGCAGCCTTGTTGCCTGCCCAGCAAGCTCTCTTGCCAGCTCTCTGAGCCTGTCATCAACTGTTGTGAAGGTTCCGACAACCCAGTTTCCCCTGTGAAAGACCCGCAGGCACCCGCCCTTTTCAAAACCTGTGCCGATGTCATCAAGCTCCTTGCCCCGAAAAATTATTTCAGTTGCTTCGCTTTCCTCAACCCGGATATCAGCATAATCAACTGCCAGACCGGAAATAATCCTCTGAAGAAATGGCTTCGATGAGCTCATATACAATTTAGCATAAAAACCTTATCCCTTTTGTCAATTATGGGTTTATATTTATATCTCAAAAGACTAAAATCAACAAAGGTAATAAATTAAATTCACTTAGGGTTAAATAAAAGCACGGTGCGCCGTAGGAACTGGCACACCATGCTTTCGTTCCCTATCAAGGATGATTTTATGATTAAGAGGGAACTTCAGAGCGCGACACCCGCCACTAAACCTCCGCGACTCGGTCCAACCTACTTATTTAACATTGCAAAAAATATGCCAGCCCCTCATCATCATTAATCAGTTCTATAATTAATTGATTATAGATAACTTAATAAAACAATACCGAATCTGCTTATTTGTTGTTTTACATTATCGCTGCCGAAATTTACGCCAGTTTGCCTAATTAATGGCTTTTAGCTCTCCTCAATGCGGTATTGTTTCATTTTCTTGCGCAGGGTATCCCGGTGCATACCGAGCAATGCTGCTGCCCTGCTCTGATTACCATTGTTTTTCTTCAGCGCCTCCCTAATAGCCACCTTTTCAATTTCACTAAACCTGAGGCTCCCGACCAGTTTTTCTAGCGAATCAACCATGACTGCTGACTCTTTTGTCTTCACCGTTGCCTTCTGTCCCTGAAAATGGGCTATCGCGGTTGCTACAGGGCCGATACCAACCACCTTTGCCTGCTCATACTGTGCCCTTTCATATGAACGCTCAATCAATGACCTCAAAGTCCGCACATTCCCTGAGAAAATCTCCCTTTTGCCTTCAAGGTGCTGCACCACAATCTGTGTTAGGAACTTTATCGCGGACGAATCTGGTAGTAGTTTATGCCGATGTCTTGGGTTTTTATTCATTTCCTCAACAAAAAAGGTGAAGAAATCGGAAATGTCCGCCTCAATCGTTTCGGCTGATTCACCCTCCCAGCGCTCCTGCAAAGACGGCACCATCAGACACTGCTGAACCAATCGGCTATAAAAGTCAGGTCGAAACCGCTCCCGCAGCTCATCAATTGGCTTGTTGGTCGCAGCGAGGATACGCACATCAACCTCCTTTTCCAGGGAGCTGCCCAACCTTTTTATCAATCGGTATTCAATCACCCGCAGCAGTTTGCTCTGCAACTCTTGGCTGATATCGCCAATCTCGTCAAGGAAAACGGTTGACTCCTTTGCAGTTTCAAATATCCCTGCCCGCGCGCTCTTGGCATCGGTATAGGCGCCCGCCACATGACCGAACAGCTCGTCAAGCACAAGATTGTGGTCAAGCGTTCCCATATTTACCACCACCGGCTTTTCCTTAAGCGGTTCGCCTTCTGAATAGCGATAACTCAACCGGTGCAGTGCCGCCGCCACCAGCTCCTTGCCTGACCCTTGCGGTCCCAAAATCAAAACAATCCCGTCGCTTGGTCCAATCCGCTCAATATCCCGCGTTAGCGCCGTCATCCGCCTTGACCTGCCCACCACCATCTTATGCCGCTCCTGCCACAGCAGCCGCTGCTCGTCGCTGAGTGGTCGGAGCGCGCAGCTGTCAACCTTGCGCAGCAGTTCAAATAACGCCACCCTGCCGGGCTCAGCAGTGAAAAAAACGCACCCACCTAAATCAGGACAGCGCATGAAGTCAAGAAACTGCTGGGGCTCGTTTTTGCTATTTGCGTCCAGCTGAAACAGGACCGGCGCCAGCCGGTCAATCCCAAAGTGACGGAGGTGCTGATAGATGATAAAACCCTGCAGCTCACGGATGTCAACCGGCACGCCAAACGGACGCAAGCCAAAGGGAAATGAGACCACCTTCTGCTCGTTGTCAATCTTACTGAAATCCACCCCCAGGACAATCAGTCCCACATAGCTGCCGCGGTTACGGCTGTAGAACCTTTTTATTTCCTCAAGGCAGTCGCAAAAGACAAACTCAAACTCCGCAAAGAGCCTGCCATCTTCAAAGGTCTTCGCCGCCTCAACCAAATCATAGAACTTCTCTAACCGGTCATAACAAACCAGCACCACTGGGCGTCGCACAAGTGACCTCTTCATCATATCATCCTTTACCTAATTTTACCTGCCGAAAAATCTGGCGCAAGAAAAAACATCTGGCCGATTTTTCCGTCTCCGGATTAGCGGTCAGGTGTTGACTTCGGCGGGCGATAATGTTTACTTTAAACTAAATGTGCATTTTCCTTGCCCTGACAATGCTATTTCCTCGCCCTATGCTTTCCGGACCTGGCTTTGCTGCACCGCCAATCTCAAAAAACGAACATTTGGCATTGGCAACCGACCCAATTGTGCCTGTGCTCGGCACCGGTGCTGACATAGCTGTCTTTAACAACAGGATAACCGCATTTGCCGCGGTCACCGACCCTGAGAACCGCATCCTCGTTGCCCTTGCTACGCCTGAAAGCCTGCTTCACATCTATTCATCCGGGGACGGCGGCAGCACCTGGCACCAGCATTTCACGCTCGTGCTCAACTCTGCTCCCAGCCGCCTGGAAATGGTTGCCGGCAATGGCGACTCCTGTTATTTCTTTGTCTTCTATTTAACCCCGGAAAACTCCGGCGACCTCTACCTCCTGCGCATCTCAACTGATTTTACAAACTGGATTCAGGTTCCCATCGCCACCGGTCCAGACACAGTTGACGACTTCTCGGTTACAATTGACCGCGAACCCCGCTATTACCTTTACTGCCTCTATACCAATGAACACCGCACCGGACGCAACGGCAGATTCACCCGCTCCCTTGACCTCGGTGTCACCTGGGAAATGCCGCAGGACTTTTTTAACTGTTTTGACCCCTATATCTCGTTTGGCGCCGGCTCGGTTCTCCACTGCATTTGGCGCTTTGCCCTTAATGGCCGAGAGATTCACTATACCCAGAACCGGCATTACGGCGCACCTGCCCGGTGGGACTGGCTCCGGGTCCTCTCCGCTACCGGCGAAAAATGCTTTCATCCGGTTGTTGCGCAGGCAGAAACAGCACCACCCTATCGCGCACCCATCTGGGCGGTCTGGACAATCGCCCGCCGCGACACCGAAATGCTTGACATAGTATTTTCCTATTCAACCGATGGTGGCGAATCCTTCAGCCCTGCGGAAAACTTGGGCGAGATGTTCATTGACGAATGGTGGCCCGCAACCATCTCCTCCCCAATCTCCTGCTTTCTGGTGTACAACTCTGGCGCCAGACAGTCAAACAGCCCAACCGTAATATACTTCCGCTACAGCCGCGCCTGGGCACCGCAAATCTGGTCCTCACCGCTGCTCTTGAATGACGCCCGCGCCAACGCCCTTTTTGAAAGCGCAAGACCAAGGGTGATTCTGCCCGGACTCCTCTTCAGTTATTATAATTCGGACTTTCCTTCAGGTGTTTACTTTGACCGCCCGTTTTTTCTGCCTGAACCGCTTAAGCCTTTGCCATCATTAGTATTAACACAATTTAAACCTGAAAACCAAAAGCTCCTCTTTGATGTCTCAGGAAGGCGACTAACCGGCTCAAAACCACGCTCTGGTGTTTACTTCCTGTATGAAAAAGACCGGCTGAAAAAACTCTTAATTATCAATTAAACCTCGCCCACCATTTCCCTCAATGCCGCACTTCAAACAACCTGAAAAACCCCCTTATCAACCAGCCAACTAACCCTACCTCTCGCCTCTTCGCCTGCCTCTTTTAGACCAAACAAACCGCCATCTTTCCAGCACCCGACAAAACCATATTAGCACCCCCATTCAAACCACCGAAAACACCCCTTTCCCAGCCCTGGCTAAGAGCCCTTTCTTAACTGACCCATATTCAATTTACATAATCCCTTAGGGGATGGTATAGGGGGTGGG
>CAZNRV010000271.1:0-2424 GCA_964575495.1 uncultured bacterium | reverse complement strand
GATGAACCAGGCTGAACTTCTAAATATCTTCCTTGTTGATGAAAGCCTCCGGTTCATTGTCAATCCGCGTGCGCCCGAAACCAAAGGCAAAACCAGCCCGATGCTGGAACTTGATGAACTTGAGATTTTCTCTGCTTTCAGCGGGATTCTCAGTTCTACCCGGCTTTATGCTGCCGGACCATTCTATCTTAAAACCGCCTATACACCGGTCTACGACAGAGAAGGAAATGTCAACGCAGTGCTTGGTGTTGAAGCCGATGCACGCTTCTTCCGCAGCATTGCCAATTACAGCCGTTCCCTGTTATTTATCAATCTCCTCAGCCTTTTTGCGATTGCGGCGATTGTTTTTGCCGGAGCAAGCCTCAGCGGCCGGACACTGAAACTTGAACACGCAGCTGCCCAGACCGGCACATTTGCCTTGCTGGGCGAAATGGCAGCCGCACTGGCGCATGATTTGAGAAACCCGCTGGCAACAATCCTTGCGGCAACTGAACGTCTTCAGATTCGCTACGACGCTCAGAATGACCAAACATTTGATTGTATTAAAGATGAGATTGAGAGGCTGAACCGGACCCTTACCAATTACTTAGGTATCGGCGCTGGCAAAACTGGGGAAATGGAGGAATTCGACCTCACTCGCCTGATTGGCGATATTATTGAAACCCTGAATACAGAAATCAAACACAATAACATCCAGGTTGAAAATCAACTGCGGAATCTGCCGTTAATCAAGGGTTCGTCTCTCCAATTGCGCCAGGTGTTTATGAATGTCCTCCTCAACGCAATTCAGGCTCAGCCCACTGGCGGACTGATTCGAATTAGCGGTAAAACCGAACCCGAATCAAAACCACAGTGGCTGATAATCCAGATCACCGACCATGGTATGGGCATCCCCCGCAAGAATCTCAAACTGGTATTTGAACCATTCTATACCACTAAGGAGAAGGGCAGCGGATTAGGGCTTTTTGTTGTCAAACGGCTGGTGGAGATGCATCAGGGTAAAGTAACGATAGCCAGTGACGAGAAAAAAGGAACAACATTGGAGGTGAAACTGCCGCTATGAAAATTCTTTTGGTTGATGATGAAGTTCAGTTCTGTGAATTAACCGCTGAAAACTTAAGGGAGGCAGGGTATGAGGTTGATAATCTGACCGATGGTAAGGAGGCGCTGGCAAGGCTGAAAACCGGCGGTTTCGATGTGGTGATTACCGACCTGAAAATGGTACCAGTGGATGGAATGGCGATTCTTGCCGGTGTCAAGAAATTCAATCCGGAAACAGAGGTGGTGATGATAACCGGTTACGGCACAATTGCGATTGCGGTTGAAGCTATGCGTCAGGGTGCATTTGATTTCATCACCAAACCTGTCTCGCTGAATCACTTGCTTGCCATTCTTGAGAAAATTGCTCTGCATCATCAAATCAAAGAGGAAAATCGGTTCCTAAAACAGGAACTGAAAAATACCAGCAGGTTTGCCGAACTGGTTGGCGAAAGTCAGGCTTTAAACCAGGTGCGCAACCTTGTTACCAAGGTGGCACCAAGTAATGCCACTGTTCTGATTACCGGCGAAAGCGGCACTGGCAAAGAGCTTATTGCCAGAATGATTCATCGCGCCAGCATCCGTGCGCAAAACCATTTTGTGCCAATGCATGCTGCTGCCCTGCCCGATACCCTGCTTGAATCTGAACTTTTCGGGTATGAAAAGGGCGCTTTCACAGGCGCCACGAGCGCCAAACCCGGGCGCCTGGAACAGGCTGAAGGCGGCACTTTGTTTCTTGATGAGATTGGCGAGATTCCGGTTGAGTTCCAGATAAAACTTTTGCGTTTTCTCCAGGACAAGACCTTTGTTCGGCTGGGCGGAAATCGGACCATCACCGTAGATACCCGAATAATCGCTGCCACCAACCGCAATCTGATTGAACAGGTCAGGCTGGGTAGATTCCGCCAGGACCTTTACTATCGGCTGGCGGTGTTTCCGATTAATGTTCCACCCCTGCGCGAACACAAAGAAGATATCCCAGCGTTATGCAACCACTTCCTCAGCCGACTTGGCTACAATCGACGACTGTCAGATGAGGTCATTGAAATCCTAAATGGTTATGACTGGCCCGGCAATGTTCGGGAACTGGAAAACGTGCTGGAGCGGGCGCTAATCCTATCATCAGGAAAGGAAATAAAACCCAAACACATCCAGTTTCCTGAACCTGAGACCTCGCTTTCCGATTCCGCTAAGGAAAAACCGGGCTCTTTGCAGGAACAGGAAAGGCGCATGGTTGAAGAGGCGCTTAAGCGGGCAGGTGGCAACAAATCAAAGGCAGCAAAACTGCTCGGTATTACCAGACGAATGCTATACACCAAAATTGCCAAATACGGAATCAAAGATGTAAAGGAAGGGTGAACATTTTTAGCCGTAATTGTCCTTATT
>CAZNRV010000270.1:0-1828 GCA_964575495.1 uncultured bacterium | reverse complement strand
ATCCATAATCACGCCATCCTCGGTTGCCTGGACGATCGTCTCAAGCGTGCCATCATCCCCCCATTCCACGCAGACATTCGTCATCCGGTCAATCGGCGTCTTGTAAAATCCGGCAGCCCGCGCCGATGCACCCGACTCCCTGACAACGGTCTTACCTGCCTTGGCATTCGCCTCTGCCAAATCCAGCCGGCAGCAGAGCACATTCACCAAAATCCCGTTCTTAATCAGATAGTATTCATGCTGAGGTGTTCCCTCATCATCATAGCCGAATGTGCCGGGCGAATTCTCCACCACCATCACCTTGGCATTCAACTTGTCGCTGCCGTAGCGCAAGGAGCCAATCATCTCCGGCTTGACATGAGAGCCACCGGCAAAGGAAAGTTCATAACCAAGAATGCGGTCAAGTTCCAATGGATGACCAATCGTCTCATGCACCTGCAGATGTCCCTGACCCGGTAAGAGAATTAAATCCCGCCTTTTTGCTGGCAGAGTTTCCGCCGCCACAATCTCACCTAATTCCCTTTTAATGCGCTCGGTATATTCAGCAAACGCCTTCGGGTCAGACAGCCACTCAAAACCGCGCGTGCCGGTGCCGTCAGAGTCAAGCGCATAACTGCGGCGCTGGGTTCTGCCCTCCTTATCCCGCGCCATCACCATCATCTCGGCAAAGGTATTTAAAACCCACCGTTCAATCTCACTTCCCTCGGTATTAAAATAGTGGATGCGCCGCCTCTGAAAATGACCGCCCACCATCCGGTGCTCAACCGTCTTATCCTTCAATCTTTCATCAACCGACTTCAGAAACTCAAGCTTCTCCTGCAGGGGTAGTTCCAACGGGTCCTTTTTAAACGGCGGCTGGTATCTGCCTTTTACCGGCTGTGCCTTGCCCATCTCCTTGGGAAACCCCAAAAGCCGAGCAGCCGCCTCGGCATTGGCAAGCGCCTGGTCAAAACAGACAGCAATCCCGTCAAGGTTAGCGGTAGCGGCAAAACCAACCGCACCTGCCTTCAAAACCCTGACCCCAATTCCCGTTTCCAGGCGCCGATAATTTGACTCAAGATTGCCGTCATAAAGAACCAGCCTTTCCGATGAATCCTCATCGTAAAAACGGACATCGGCAAAACTGCACCCAGAATCAATCATCCTTTTTAGTTCTGACCTGATTGCACTTACAAGCGTATTACTGATACCCATTCATACTCCTGATTTTGGTTTTTCTCAAATATAAAACAAAATAAATAATAACCGTTAAATCCGGCTTGGCAAGCAAACCTTTAAGCCAAACAAATGACCGCCAAGGTTCAACACCTAAAAATAGCCGCCATACCGCAGTTAACCGACACCGTCCATCGCCAATCAAATCCTTCTTGCCTCCCTCCACCCCTCTTCTCCCTTACCACCTCACCAACCCCGGCTTTTAAATCACATTCCCCATAGCCAGCTGATAATTAATCCAATCACAAATATGCCCACAACTTCAAAGCCCGTTCCCCTGACTCTATTACTTAATAACATTATATGCGCTTTACTTACTTTTGTCAATTTACCAGCCCTTTCGTTTAACTTACAGTTTTACATATGATTGCCACATTACACCCCAAAAAGGGAAACAAGGGGGGAGTAACCCCCGGGGTTAATCCGCTTTTAGGTTTTGCACAAAATTTGCGGTTAGACTTGGCAAAAACCCCTGTTTTTTACCTGATTAGAAACTCAAATTCCTGGGCATTTATTGACTTTTGTTCAAACCGTTTTAGAGTAATAAAAGTTATAGGCTTGGTTCGGAGGGCTAGCCTAACTGGTAAGGCAGCAGACTTGAAATCTGCCGACC
>CAZNRV010000269.1:0-1798 GCA_964575495.1 uncultured bacterium | reverse complement strand
GCTCTATCCAGCTGAGCTACAGGCGCATCGGGGAGACCCGATTCGAACGGGCGACCCCCACGTCCCAAGCGTGGTGCGCTAACCAGCTGCGCTACTCCCCGTCAATTTAATATACTGAGAGTAAGGGCAATGTCAATCCCGCACCGCGCTCAAGCGGGTCTGAAGATAATTAAGAACCTTTTGAAACGCCTTTGCCCGATGGCTAATGCGGTTTTTCACCACCTGTCCAAGTTCTGCAAATGCCAGAGTATAACCTTCAGGGATGAAAACCGGGTCATAGCCGAACCCGTAAACTCCGCGAATGGTATGGGCAATTCTCCCTTCGCAAATACCTTCAAAAACCTGCTCTTGCCCCTCGGGCTCAATAAGGCAGACCACACAGCGAAACCTGGCGGTGCGTTTCTCTTCGGGCACTGCAATCATCTTATCCAGAATCCGGCGATTGCGCTCAAGGTCGGTCGCCTCTTCGCCAAGAAACCTTGCCGACATTATTCCGGGTGCTCCAGCCAGCGCATCTATCTCAAGACCCGAATCCTCGCCTAATGTCCACATCCTAAATTGGGCAAACGTCACCCTTGCCTTGTTACGCGCATTTTCCGCATAGGTAGACCCGTCTTCAATTATCTTGATTTCCGCACACACCTCATTCAGAGTAACAACCTCCCAGCCGTTTTTCCCCAAGAGTTGGCGCACCTCATTTGCCTTACCTTGATTACGGGTGGCAAAAAGTATTTTCATAGAAACCTCTTCCCTATCCGGTCTTGCGCCATATTACCAAGGCTCTGCTTTAGTTCACCAATGGCAGATTTGTGCGCAACCAGCACCGCACCCCCAGAAAAGGCAATAACCAGGTCCTTTATTCCCAGTGTTACAATCACGCCCTCATCTGAATAAATAATACAATTTTTAGTTCCCTTGCCGAACCATCGCCCCTTGCTGACATTGCCCTCTTTATCCTTCGGTAACCTTCTTTCAAGAGCAAGCCAGGAACCGACATCATCCCATTGAAAACTGCTTCTGACAACACCAACATTATCAGCCTTCTCCATTATTGCATAGTCAATTGAAATTGACTCCACTTGGTTATAGATTTTTTTAATCATTGCGTTCTGTTGACCGGTACCGATAACCCGAGTAAAAGCCATCAGTTGAGTATAAAATTCAGGCATAAACCGCTGAAAGGCAGAAAGAATCACATCAACCCGCCAGACAAACATCCCGGAATTCCAAAGATACCTGCCACTTTTAACATATCGTCTTGCGGTTGTCAGGTCTGGTTTTTCCTTGAATTCCAAGACCCGATGCACACTCATTCCGGCCTTGCTCATCATCTCATCCCCAAAATGGATATAGCCATAACCGGTGTCAGGTCGGGTGGGAACTATGCCAAATGTTACGAGCATCCCTTTTTGGGCAACTGCTATTGCCAGTTTTACCCCCTTGAGAAATTCAGATTCCGGTGCAATAATATGGTCAGCAGGCAGGACAACCATCACCGCATCTGGGTCACGCTGAAAAAGTATTGCTGCCGCCAGACCGATTGCCGGTGCGGTATTTCTTCCAGTTGGCTCCAAAATCAGGTTTCGGGATTTGACCTTTATTGCCTTTCTCAGCAACGGTGCAAAACGACCTGGTGCTACAAACAGCTGCCTGTTAAGCGGGCAGAGTTTTTTGATGCGTTCGCTGGTTGCCCTGGTTAGCGGATGTTTGCCAAAGATGGTAACAAACTGCTTGGGCAGATTTGTCCGGCTCTTAGGCCAGAACCTTTCACCCTTACCACCACAGAGTATTGTCGTAT
>CAZNRV010000268.1:0-9780 GCA_964575495.1 uncultured bacterium | reverse complement strand
CTTAAAAGAAAACAAGACAGACTTCCTTTCCGAAAGGCGGTCATGGCTACCGCCCATAAACTTATCAGAGTTATCTTCGCCTTGCTTTCTCATAGGTCCTATTTCCAAACTAAGGAGAATTCTTTATAGTTGACTCCTTTTTTATTCGCTTATCTTTTTTCCGCATTCCGGGCAGGTATCAGCGCCTTTGGGAAGCGGCTTATTACACCCCGGGCAAATTGTTATTCGCGCGCTGCAGGGCTGACAGATTGAACCTTCAGCAATCGGCTGGTCACAATAAGGGCAGCGGCACCCCTCTTCAGATTTTCCCTGCTTGCGCAGATAGTCCTGAATTGCGGCGTGCAGCGCATCCGCACCCAGATTCGAGCAGTGAAGTTTGTTTGAGGGCAGACCTCCCAGTTCCTTTGCCACCTCTTCATTGGTAATCTTCAAAGCCTCCGCAATCGTTTTTCCCTTTGCCATCTCGCTCACCATTGAGGAAACCGCAATCGCCGCACCGCAGCCAAAGGTCTTGAACTTGACATCGGTGATAATGTTGTTTTTCACCTTGATGTAAAAAGTCATCATATCCCCGCAGACCGGATTGCCCACCTCGCCAACACCGTCAGCGTCTGCAATCTCGCCGACATTGCGAGGGTTACGAAAATGTTCCATTACCTTTTCAGAATACATACTACTCCTTAATTTTCCTCGTGATTATGCCCTTGTCCAGTTTTGAACTCATACGGATTTTCACCTTTCAGATATTTCGCATAAAGGGGTGACAGGTTGCGCAGCCGTTGAACAATTGGCGGAAACCTTTCGAGAAAGTAATCAACATCAGCCTCGGTATTATCCTTGCCCAATGTCAAAAGCAGCGAAGACTGGGCGATGGCATGGGGCAGTCCGATTGCCAAAAGCACATGGGACGCCTTGAGAGTGCGTGCGGTGCAGGCAGAACCGGATGCCGCCGCAATGCCCTCATCATCAAGTGATAAAAGCAGCGCCTCACCTTCCACAAACTCAACGCACAAGCTGACAATACCGGGCAACCTTTCAATTGGATGACCGGTAAAGACAAGCCTTGCCACCTTTTTGGGTAATTCTGTCCTCAGCCTTTCATCCAGACGCCAAATATTTGCTGACCATTCCGAAAGTTTTTCCTTCGTTATCGCTGCTGCCCTCCCCATTCCGACAATCACGGCAACATTTTCAGTTCCAGCTCTGCGTCCCTTCTCCTGAATCCCGCCCTCAACCAAAGGAACGATGCGGATACCGGGTTTTAGGTAGAGTGCGGCAGCGCCCTTCGGTCCATAAAACGACTGCGCAGAAAATGAATAGGCATCAACATCAAGTTCGCTGACATCAACTGGGATTCTGCCGACTGCCGCGGTGCCATCTGAGTGAACAAACACCCCCTTTTTATGGCAGACCTTAACTATTTCCTTAAGCGGCTGAATTGTTCCGATTTCATAATTGGCGTGCATAACTGAAACAAGAATTGTCTCAGGTCTGATTGCACGCCCAACCCTCTCCGGGTCAACCCTGCCAAATGGGTCAACATCAACAACGCTAAATTCAAATCCGAGCCACTTGAGATTTTTTACCGGCACAAGGACCGATGAATGCTCGATTGCCGAGACAACAATATGATTACCCTTATTGTGATTTGCCAGAGAAAGACCCTTAATTGCCAGGTTATTACTTTCAGAAGCAGATGCGGTAAAGATGATTGCATCGGCCTGGGCATTAATCAGACCGGCAACCTCTTCCCTTGCGGGTATTATTGCCTGATATGCGGATGTGCCTAAATAGTGCAAACTGCTCGGATTGCCGAAGTCCTGTTTGAGAAAGGGCATCATCGCTTCAAATGCCTCAGGTAAAAGCGATGTTGCCGCTGCATAATCAAAATAAACCCGGCGCATAACTATTTAGACCCCAGTAACTGACAAATAGGTTTACATCCGTTCAAGAACTTCTATACCCAATAATCCCAATCCGATTTTGATAATAGTGCCGGTCATTTCCACCAGAGCAAGGCGGCTGGCGCGAAGCTCTTTAGTCTCGGCTTTTAGAACAGGCACCCGGTCATAGAAGAGCGAAAAATCGCGGGCAAGGCTGTAAAGCCGTTTGGCGATGCGGTGCGGCTCATAATTTTGGGCAGCCGCGAGGATACCATCAGGAAAACGGGCAATATGGAGAAGGAGCACCTGCTCTTCAGGAGCCACCAGCAGGCTTGGATTCACCAGCGCAAGGTCAAATTTTTCTGCCTTGCGCAGTATCGAACGAGTGCGAGTATACGCATACTGGAGATAAGGTGCTGAATCACCGTCAAGCGCCAGCATCCGGTTCCAGTCAAATACCACCTCTTTAATACGGTTCTGGGAAAGGTCGGCATACTTGATAGCGCCAATACCAACCTTGCGCGCAATTTCCTCCTTTTCCTCTAAGGGTAAATCCCGCACATGCACTACCGCCTTTGCCCGTTCAATCGCCTCGTTAATCACATCTTCTAAAAGGACAATTCTGCCCTCTCTCGTGGAAAGTCTGCCTTCGGGCAGGCGCACGAGTCCAAAGTTTACATGGATGCAGGTAACATCAAACCCCAACAGTTTCAGTGCGGCGTTGAACTGCTTGAAGTAAAACTCCTGCTCATTTCCAACAACATAAAGTATTTTTTCCGGATGCCAGTTTTGAATGCGATACTCAGCGGTGGCAATTTCCCTGGTAGCGTAAAGACTCGTCCCGTCCGATTTCTGCAATATGAGTGGAACCTTAATCCCAAAATTATCTAATGGAATCAGGACAACCTTTTCCTGCTCCTCAATTTCCTCTTCACCTCCGGCGACATTGGCAGGCGGTTTTTCCTCGCGGGCAACACCCTTTTTCACCGCCTGTTCAATTACACCCTTCACTCGGTCAGCATAAAAACTTTCCCCAAGCGTGACATCAAAGGTAACACCCAGCAAATTATAGATGCGGTCAAACTCTATTTTACTTAAATGCACAAACTGCTGCCAGCAGGAACGGGCAATTGGGTCACCGGTTTCAAGCCGGCGGAACCATTCTCTTGCCCTTATGAGCAGTGTTTTGTCCTGTTTTGCCTCTTCGTGGAACCGGACATAAAGTTCTAAAAGATACGCAGTCGGGTCTTCCTTCAACCTTTCCTCTTCGCCCCATAGTTCAAATGCGCAGAGCAGTTTCCCAAACTGGGTTCCCCAGTCGCCAAGATGATTATCACCGATAACCTTATAACCGAGATAGGTGAAGATGTTACGCAGCGAATGACCGATGATTGTTGAGCGCAAGTGTCCTACCGAAAATGGCTTGGCAATATTCGGTGATGAGTAATCAATAACAATCGTTTTGCCCGCACCCAATTCGCAACTTCCATATTTCGCCTGATTTGTCTGATAATCGGCAAAAACTTCCCAGGCAAGGACTTCGGGCTGAAATTTCAGATTCACATAACCCTTAACCGCCTGCACCACAGCAAAAGGTGTACCGGTAAGGTCAAGTTGTTGCGCAATCAACTCGGCAAGGGACACCGGATTTACTCCGCCTGCCTTTGCCAGACGGAAAACAGGAACGGCAAGGTCGGCACCAATTCCTAATTCCCCTTCCCGGATTTCCTGACTCTGGATTTTGTAACCCAGCCTGGAAAACATTTCACAAATTGTCTGACGGCAGCGAGAAAGAAAATAATCAGCCCCTGGCTGGTTCATTGTTTTTCTTCAACAGCTATTAGCGCTTGGACAAATGTCTGATACGCTTTGTGGCCAAAAAGCACGAACCGAATCTGTTTCGGATAGGGATGGGTGCGGCAATGGCTGATAACTGCGGCAATCATCAATCGTGCGCAGGCAGACAAAGGAAAACCACCAACACCAGTGCCCAGAGCTGGAAAGGCGATTGACTCAACCTTAAGTAAGTCGGTTGGCTTCAGCAAGGGCATTTTTGGTTGCCTTGACAATAAGTGCAGCACTGGTATTCAGGTCCTGACCCATTACTGCCGCATGGATGCAGTATTTCGCCCGCGACCTACCTGCAGATGTGGTAACCGTCTCTCCGGGGTTAATCGGTCCCTGGCGCATCGCCTCCTGTTCAATTTCAACACCAACCCGGCGCTTGATGGCACCTGCAACTCCCCCACCCATCCAGAGATGGTTATTGGCAGCATTGACAATTGCCACGGTTTCATATTCGGTAATATCGCCCTGAACAACGGTGAGGGTAAAGCCTTCGAGCTTCTTTGTTACCGGTTCAGTAACGCTCATACTGCTCAATTACAGCATAGACCTCATCAACCGTCTGCGCGGTGTTGAGCCCTTTCCGAACCTCGTTCCGGCGCAAAAGGCTTGAAAGTTTTGCCAGGGTCCAGATATACTCCCTTTTCATTGCTTCCGGAGCAGCGATAAGAAAAATAAGATAGGAAAGTTTCCCATCAAGGCTGGAGAAGTCCACACCTGCCTCAGACCTGCCAAAGGCAAGCACAGTATTTTTTACTGCATTGGTGCGCGCATGGGGTATTGCAACTCCGAATCCAATGCCGGTACTTTCCAGATTTTCGCGGCGAAGAATGGCGCCGATAAACTCCTTCTCATCGGTCACCAAGCCCTCGGCAATCAATGGAGCGGCCAGTTCACTAATCACTTCATTCTTTTCCTTCGACTGCAGATTAAGAATTATTGCAGCAGGTTGAAGCAGTTCGGAAACCTTTTTGAGCATTACTCCTCCTTATAATGTTTATAAAAAAGAACCGGCTTGGGTGAGTGCCTGACGAGTTCGGCTGCGGAAAGCGGACAGTCGGCACCAACCACAAGCAGGTCGGTTTTGTAACTGACAATCAATTCGCAGAGACGCAGGAGCGGTTCCCCGCTTTCTAAAAGCAATGAAATCCGGACATCGCGCTCAAACGCCTCGTCCTCAATCTCATAAAGCACCTCCCAGGCCTTCTCCTCTTGGTCAGCAGCTACCTTTTTACCCCTTTTTGTTCTAACATCATCGGGCATAATATAAACCGCATAGACACGAGCAGAAAGGGCCCTGGCAAGCTCAAGGACCCAAAGTGCAAGGGAACGAAATTCTTCAGTCTCATTCACCCAGACCAAGAGTTGTCTAATCATTTGCCGATACAGAATCGCGTAAATATTCGGTCCAACACCTCTTCGGTTGCTAAAGGTGAGTCTATCCTTGACAACGCATCAAGGGCAAATCTGATTTCTGCTGCCCTTGTTTCCAAGTCTTGCGCAGCAAGGCTTGCAAGAAGACAGTCTCGGCATTCACTGATTACCCCTATCTGGCGCCGGCTTATCAATGGTGAATGAACATTGCCGGGCCAAAGACGGCGTTGCAGGGTGGCGCGGAGTCTGTTAATATTGGCACCTGTTTTACAGGAAACCCGAATTACCTGACCTCGAAGAAATCCGGGTTCAAACCTGCAGGTGAGGTCGCTCTTATTGATAATATAAATTTTAGGCTTTTCCCCAGTCTCGGCAAGTATTGCCAGGTCCTGTCTCCGCACAGGTTGCGAGCCATCAAAAACCACAATAATCAGGTCAGCCTGTTCAATCGCCTTTTTCGTTTCCACGGTGCCTTCTCGGGTCAGGGGGCTTTTCGCTTGCAGGTCAAAACCACAGGTATCAATAAGATTAATCCCCACTCCTCCAAGAAAAAGGTTTGCCTCAATCCGGTCCCGGGTGGTATTAGGAATCGGGCTGGTGATTGCCCGCCTTTCCTTAAGCAGCCGGTTGAAAAGGCTCGACTTGCCGACATTGGTCCTCCCAACTATTGCCACCCGTGCGGGCTCAAACAGAAACCGGCTGTGTTCAGCATTTTCAATCATCTTGTTTAATTGCGCCAATATGGCTCTGGTTTTGCTATCAAGCGATTTTGTGCCCAGCTCATCAGTTTCATCAAAGCCCAGCCGATACTCAACCTCGCTGTAAAGGTCGCGCAGCATTTCAGCAAGTTCGCTTATCTGCCGGCTAATTGCACCCTGATATGCTGCGATTGCACTGCGCTGCCCAAGAGAATTGGTGGCGTTGACCAGCGCATAAATTGCCTCTGCCTGAGAAAGGGTAAGTTTACCATTGAGAACCGCCCTGCGGGTAAACTCCCCGGGTTCGGCAAGACGGCATCCCTGTTTCTGGCACAAATCGGTAATTTCATTGTATATCAGCGGTCCGCCATGACAGGTGATTTCTGCCATATCCTCACCCGTATACGAACGGGGCTTGCGGAAAACGGTCACCATCACCTGGTCAACCGCTTCCCCATTTTCATCTTTGAGCCAGAATAACCTAACGGTGTGAGAAGGCTGACGTCTGATGTTGTGCCCGGGAAGAAGCCGACTGAGAACACTGAATGTTTCTGGTCCGGAAAGCCGGACAATCGCCAAACCGCTGACCCCGACAGGTGTTGCCGGTGCAACAATTGTGTCAGTCACCATCAACCGGTCTTTTGCTCAGCCTCAACCGGTGCAATCACCACATTACGCCGTGAGCCGGTGCCAACCGCATAAACCCTTACCTCAGGCATTCCGGCCAAAGCCTCGCGCACAACCGCCAGTTCCTTTTCACTTAAGAAGTCAAGAGCCATCTCCCTTTTGGTCTCGGTGACTATCTTGGCAACCGCCAAAGCCTTCTTGCGAAGAAAATTGTCCCGGCGCTGGAGATAATTGGCAACATCCACAATAATCGGCGGCACATCCGGATACTGGCGCCTAACGATTGTTCTCACCAAGTGCTGCAGCGCCTTCAAAGTTGCCCCGCGTCTGCCGATGAGAATGGCACCACGCTTAGTATTAATGTTGGCAAGGTAGCCTTCGTTGGTTTTTGTCACGCCCACCTTGGCGTGAATGCCGACATGGCTGATAAGTGCCTGGGTAACCTGAGCAATCAATCCTGCCTCATCTAACTGCTGAACACTTTCCGGTTCAGCGGGTGTTAACTCACCCCCAAATTCGGGGTTTTCCTGAATCGTTGCCATATTGCGCCTCCTTTTGTTACAATTAGACTCTCCCCAATTGAGAGTATATTATAAATAAACCAGTACAACTGCAATCCGCTGGAAAGGTTGAGAAAGATTGCGGTAATGAAAATCGGAAAGATGATGATCATCGCCCAGTTCTTCTTGTCGGTGGCTGTTAGCAGGTTTTGGGCGATGAAGGATGCCCCCATCAAAATCGGGAGCAGACCAATCGCAAAGCCACCAACCAATGGTATCCCTGAGGGCAGGTGCCCAAAAAGGGTATCGGGCTGGGAAAGGTCCTTAAGCCATAAAATAAACCCGGCGCCCCGCAGTTCAATAAAGTTGCGCAGAACCGTATAAAGAGCAAAAAAGACCGGCATCTGCACCAGCAGTGGTAGACATCCGGAGAGGGGATTTACCTTGTACATCTGATAGAGACGCATCGTTTCCTGATTTAGAGCCTGCGGGTCATTCTTGTATTTCTTTTTCAGTTCCTCAATCTTCGGCTGCATCAGCTGCAACTGCCGCATCTGCCGCGTCTGGCTCTTGGTTAAGGGATAAAAGGCACCCTTCATCAATATGGAAAAGAGCACAATCGCAACACCCCAGTTCCGCACAACACTGTAGAAAAGGCGCAAGAGATAAAGAATTCCGAGGGCGATGGGCTTGAGCCAGCCCAGACTGACAACATTCTCAAAACCCAAACCAAACGACCGCAGCCGGTTATATTCAATCGGACCCAAATAGACCAAAAACCGGCGCGCACCCGACCCTTTCTTGTTCTCCTCTGCCCCGATTTGGGCTTTGAATCCAATTCTGCCATCCTCGAGCGCCTCTGCCCAGCAGGAGTCAAAACGGCTATCTTTATTTAGCAAGGCAAGAAAAAAATACTTCGACTTCAACCCTACCCAGTCAGCCGCAGTAACAAACGGCTTTCTTCGCAGACTGGCAGCAGCAACCTGATGAACCTTGCCCTGGTCACGGGCATAGAAATGAAAATTAGTCAGATCCTCCTTGACATTCTTCTCAGTCAGGGCGATTCCTGCTTCCGCATTAAAGGTTAAATACCCACCACTTTTTGCCACCTCCTGCCCACCGCCATCGCCCTCGACAGCGATACCGAGCTCAAGGGAATAATCCCTGCCCAATTTCCATGTCTTCGCCAAAATACCGTCCCCGCTCTGGTAAACAAAAGTGGCTGCTGAATCCGAACTATTAACACCCATTAAAGCCCGATTGCCGAGCTCGTTATTACTCAAAATTGTCTGCCCGGCTGGCACAAGTTGCACCGCATATTTTTTAAGATAACAGGACTTGATTGCCCCTGCCCGGCTGGTCAGCTCCACCCGGAGAAATTCATTTTCAAGAACAACCGAAGTTTCGGGAACCGTTACTTCTGGAACTGTAATTTCTACAACCTCAGGACTCGGCGCCACCGTGTCCGCTGGTGCCATTGGTGCTGGTTCCGGCTGGGATACCGGCTGCCTTCTTTGCGGCAAAAACATTTGCCAAAGAATTAAAATCACCATTATTATCGCAAACCCGATTATCATCCGCAGATTGTCTGAACTCAAACCCGCTCCTTTTCCATCATTGTCCTCTTATCTCCTCGCTGACACCTATCATCATCTAAAACCGGGTCATAACCGCCCCTGGAAAACGGCTGGCAGCGCAAAACCCTTTTCACCGTTAGCCACACACCCCTCTTCGGACCATACCGACCAATTGCCCCTAAGGCATATTCAGAACAGGTAGGTGTAAAACGGCACGAATTGGGTAGCACTGTTCCCAGCGTCACCTGATAAAGCCTCACCAACCCCTTCAATATTTCAGTTAACATCTTTTATCATTCCTGCAAGTGTCTTAATCTCCTCTTTCAACTCATCAAACTTCAATTTTTCCGCACCGGTGCGCACCTGAATAATATAGTCATAGCCCAAAGGAAACCACCGCCTGTTCCGACGAAAGATTTCCCTTAAGCGCCGCTTGAGCCGGTTGCGGACAACCGCACCTTTGATTTTTGAGTTCAACAAAAAGGCGATGCGCTGTGAAGGAAATGTTTCATCACGACCTTTGTAGAGCAAGGTGAAAAAGGCAGAGCTCACCCTTTTGCCAGCGCTCATCACCACGCCGATATCGCGCTGGCGCCTGATAATCTCCTGCCTCTTCAGACCTTCGCACATCAGACAACCTGTGCCCGTAAGGCACCTGTTTGCTCATACCGTCAGCCGGCGCCTTGCCCTGCGCCGGCGATTGGACAAAACTCTCCTGCCGCCGACGCTCTTCATCCGGGCGCGAAAGCCATGGGTGCGCTTGCGCCTGATATTTGATGGTTGATAAGTTCTTTTGGGCATAAATAAATCCTTATTTAAATTATATGAACCCCGAAACGACAGTCAAGGTTAGCCTAACTAACGCTGATTTCCCCCCAGCCGGAGTCAGCAGGTCGGCAATTTTGCTTTAGCGCAAATGCCGGTGCACAGCTTTTCTCCTGCAGGCTCGACCTGGGAAAACGATTGTCTCAGGAAAACACCAAATCACCGCGACACTTAAAAACAAAACCCTCGCCCAATTATTATTTACATCCCTGAAACTCATTTCTCTTATCGCACCTTTATGCCCCGGGGTTATCCCCTCTGAAAAAGTTACTTTTAATTAAGTCACGAAAGTGCGAGGCATAACTGAATTTCCGCCTTAATATTCTGTGTATTTTTATATACACTTAAAGGTAGTGTCAAGAATTTTGTGTAAATTTGGTATTGGTCCATAGCCGTTTGTGGCGCCACTTCTGGTTGCAGGTATTGAACAGGGCATAGACGATCCGCTCAC
>CAZNRV010000267.1:0-2101 GCA_964575495.1 uncultured bacterium | reverse complement strand
TCCATAGAGAATTGCCTTGCATGCAGTTGCGGGCAAATCCTTCCAAGGTGTATCCAGCCGGAACCGGTATTTTCTGCTCAAACTTTCCAGTTTGCCTAAAAACCAACCGCTTTTCTCCCTGACCTCGCCCCAGGGTGCAATCGCGCCGTCAAGGATAGAAAGATTAGGGTCAACAATCAGTCGGTCCGGGTCAATCTCCATCCTTGTGCCCAAGCCGTGGCATTTGGGGCAGGCGCCATAGGGTGAATTAAACGAGAAGAGACGGGGCGAGATTTCCTCAAAGGAAAAACCGCAATCCGGACAGGCAAATGCAGCAGAAAAAATCCGCTCTTCATCACCGGTTCCAGTCGTGGCAACAATACACAAGCCGTTTCCTTCTTTGAGTGCGAGTTCCACCGAATCGGCGAGCCTTTTGCGCATCTCCGGACGGATGGCGAGCCGGTCGATAACCAGTTCAATGGTATGCTTTTTATATTTTTCCAGAGGCGGTACCTGGTCGATTTCAAATAACTTGCCATCACACCGGACCCGGATATACCCACGACGTTTCGCCTGACTCAGCAACTCGCGATATTCCCCCTTTCTGCCCCGGATTAATGGGGCAAGAATCAGGATATTCGTTCCCGCAGACAAAGAAAGCAGGTTATCAACAATCTGGTCGGTGGTCTGTGAACTTATTGGTTTATTACACTTTGGGCAGAAGGACTTGCCGATACGGGCAAATAAGAGACGCAGATAGTCGTAAATTTCGGTGGTGGTGCCAACAGTTGAACGTGGATTACGGGCACTGCTTCTCTGCTCAATCGCAATTGCTGGTGAAAGCCCGGTGACCTGGTCGCAATCCGGCTTTTCCAGCATCCCTAAAAACTGCCGGGCATAGGTAGATAAAGACTCAATATACCTTCGCTGACCCTCGGCATAAATCGTATCAAACGCCAAGGAGGACTTGCCTGAACCGGAAATGCCGGTAATCACCACCAGTTTATTCCTCGGGATATCAAGGTTGATATTCTTGAGGTTATGCTCTCTTGCCCCGCGAATGGAAATTACATCATCTTTCATCATTGGAAAGGATAGTATAGAACTGCTTTTACGATGGTCAAGAAGGCAGATTAAAGATTATCAAACGGTTCAACCCCGCCCAATTTCTCCACTACCCGCTTAACCATACGCAAGCATTCCTGAACATTCTGTCTTATCTCCTTGCCCGAGAAACGAAGCACCCGCCAGTCCAGCGCGGTCAGTTGATTATCCCGGTGCCGGTCCTGTTCCGCCTTTTTTCTGCCCGAATGATAACTTGCACCATCACACTCCACCGCGATTTTCCCCTGGTCACAGAAAATCGCCAAGTCCAGGAAATAGCCGCCACTTTCATCACGGACATAAAACTGTCTTTCCGGTGCCAGACCCGTCCGCTCAAGTGCTAAATAAAGTTTCTCCTCAATCGGACTGGTGTGATAAAGTTCATTAATCTCCCTGGCAGTCAGGAGTTTCTCAAGCGTGGTCGGAATGAAGACAATCCGTCGCCAGCGCCGGCTCGGAATCGAATTGGGCAACCTTTGCAGTTCGCATATATTTATCCGGTAATACCATCCCTGTGCCCGTGGGTGCTTCGGCTCATCCGGCAAAAGTTCAATCCGGCGCACTATCTTAATATCTTTGACCCGGGCATAATAATTAACCGCCCACTTTTCCGCACCAAAAACCCTGGTCTGATAAAAGGCAATATAACGCATCTGAAAGAGATTGTCCGGGGCATTTTTTACCGGTATCCGATACCAGCCTTGTTCCTTTAAAATTTCCCAATCCTTCTTCCGGTTTATTATGCCGACCAGTGCAACTGTCGGTTGGCATTTAAGTATCTCCTCGCCAAACCTCATCAGCTCAAATTTACCCATTGAAAAACCTCTGTCAATATCGCAATTTTGTTTAGGCTCGGGAAAATAGATTGCTGAAACGGCAAAAGGATAAAGCAAAGGACTGATAAGGGGATGACGGAAACTTAACAGAAAAGAACCTTGGAAAGGACAGAATAAGGGCAAGGGATAGGACTTTCATAAAGAGCGGCAAGAAGAGCCTGAACCGGGATATAAGACAGAGA
>CAZNRV010000266.1:0-7344 GCA_964575495.1 uncultured bacterium | reverse complement strand
CTACCCGACAGCGCTTGATTTTTTAAATTCGCTGATCAATTACGAACGCCGGAAAAGATGGCAAAGGGAGTTCAAACTTGACAATATCCGACGGTTGCTGGAACTGGCCGGTAATCCCCAGCAAAGGCTGAAACGGGTCATCTTAATCGCGGGGACCAAGGGCAAGGGTTCGGTTGCCTATTCTATTGAGGCGGGATTGCGTGCCAGTGGTTTGAAGACCGGGCTTTTTGTCTCGCCTCATCTATTTTCGGTGCGGGAGCGGATTTCTGTCAACGGTGAGTGGATAAAAAAGGAAACATTTGCCAGGCTGATAACTAAATTTCAGCCGCTGGTTAAAAAACAGCGGGTAAGTTATTTTGAACTGCTGACCGCGATGGCGTTTGAATTTTTTGCCCGACAGGGGCTTGACTTTGCGGTGATTGAAGTCGGGCTCGGGGGCAGATTGGATGCGACTAATCTCAGCGAACCAGAAATATCGGTTATCACCAGGATTGGGTATGACCATATTCAGGTTCTGGGCAGGACGCTGAAAAAGATTGCTCGGGAAAAGGCAGGGATAATGCGTTCGGGAAGGCCGGTGGTGATTGCGCCGCAGCCGGCTGAGGCAGAAAAGGAGCTGGTTTTCCAGGCGCATGCGGTTGGGGCAAGTGCGATACTGGTTGAGCGGCAATCAAGGGTCTGGGATGAAAACCTCAGCCCGCAAGGGGTTGAGTTTTCCTGTGTCAGCGAGTTGGGTGCGGGCAGGGTGGAGCTGAAGGTTTTGGGCAGGCATCAGATTGAAAACTGCCGGACCGCGCTCACGGTGCTGGGTGTGCTTGCCCGGTCTGAACCGCGGATAGATTTTGCCTCGGCAATCAAGGGTCTGAAAAACCTTGTCATTCCGGGACGGTGTGAGGTTGTCCAGGATAATCCGCTGGTGCTGGTTGATTCCTGTCACAATCCGGATTCGGGTGCGGCGCTGGGTAGGGTGCTGGCTGAGTATCTCAAAGATAAGGTTGTTCTGATTTACGGCTCCTTGCGCAATAAACTGGTGCGTAAGAGTCTGGAACCGGTTGCACCTTTTGTGGACACGGCGATTGCAGTAGCGCCGGATTCGCCCCGCGCGCTCGCGCCCAAGATTTTGAAGGGAATCTTTACCCGGCTGAAGGTGCCAGCAGAAACCGCACCTGACCTGAAATGGGCAATCAGCCGGGCGCAGGAGCTTTCCTTTGGTAGGATGCCGGTGGTGATTGCCGGTTCATTTTATCTTGCTGGTCAGGCGCTTGCGCTGCTGAGAGGAATAGAGCCGGAATAGCACGGCAGCCTCGGCACGAATTTTAGCTGTTAAGTGTATATATAGTTATACTTTTTAGCAGATGCCAGTTTTGGTTATCTTTCGTAGTTCAGTAAGTTAGCCTGAATGCGGTTTTACCCGGGGGGTTACCCCCTTAGTGACTTTAATGCTGGCTGGTGGTTTTGTTTTCAGGCGGGGATTAGCAAAAAGGTTAGCGACCGGTTTTAAGTTTGGGAGGCGGTGAGAGGTTAACAGGTGGTCAGTGAGGACGATTGGTTGTAAGCCGTTATTTAGAGATAAAATGGGGGTTTTATTTGCTTGACATCAAGGATTGGTGGTATTTAATATAGTGTAGAGAAGACATAAAGGAGGTGGCTTGATGGTTGGTATTGTTTTTTCTGTCATTGCCGGGCTGGTTATTCCACCCGGTGCCGGTTTTACCATTTCCCGCACCGATGAAGCCGGTAACAGCCATTGTGAAATTCTTGCTGGTTGTGACCTGACCGATACGGTTATTGAACTGGGCGGTGTCTGGGGTATTACCGTGAGTATGGGTAATGTGGATAACGACCCTGAGCCGGAAATCGGTTTGCGGGTTGCCAAGCAAGCGGGCTCAAGTTATATCTCGCGGCTGGTGATGCTTGATGATGATTTGCGCGAACTGTGGACACGCGAGATCGGAGACATCGGTAATGTTGAGGTTGCCGGTTTTACCCTTGCGGACCTTGATGGCGATGGCAGCGATGAGGTGGTTTTTCCATTGACCGATGTCTATTTCAATTCCGAGCCGCGGTACAGGGCACGGGTTTATGCGCTCGACGGCAAGACCGGTGAGGATTTGCCCGGCTGGCCTTATATTTTGCCCGGCTGGCCCAATGACCCTTATCTGCGGCCGTATTCTGAGGTGGTGGTTGCTGATATTGACAATAACGGGGATTTAGAGGTGCTCTGCGAGGTGACGGATAACACCTCAATCCGTAAGTGTGGCAGTGCACTTTACTGCTTCAGTGCGAGCGGCGATTCCTTATGGAAATGCTGGTTCTATCAGGATACTGTTTACCGGCACGGTCAATGGGTCAAGCCGGCGGTTGCTGACCTTGATGGTGATGGCAGGCTGGAGATTGTCTGTCACGAGGCAAAGTTTGGCAATGAGAATCCCTGGCCTTTGCTTGAACGGCGGCTTTTCATTGTCAATAGTGACGGCACGATTCGTTGCTCGGTTCAAACTGAAGGTCCGGGCAGTTCGTTTGTCCCGGATTATGCCGCGCCCACAATCGCAGACTTAAATCAGGATGGCAACTGGGAGATAATTGTTCTGCGCCGCCAGGGTTTTCTTGATGTGTTTGACACCGCACTCAACCGGCTTGTGGGATTTCCGATCAACCTGACAACGGATGCCGGTTATCTCAATCCGGCGCTGACACGCTGCTTTTCCACACCAGCGACAGCAGATATTGACCTTGATAGCGACCTTGAAATTATTGTGGGCAGTTTTGGTCAGGTGGGAACCGGTGGCGACTGGGGCGGACATATCCACTGCTTTCATCACAACGGCACAAGGGTTAGTGGCTTTCCTTACCAGACCCGTAATGGTATCTGGTATTCACCAGGGGTTGGCGATGTTGATACGAGCGTAGCTGGACTGGAGATACTTACTTCTGGTTGCGATTCGGCTTTTTATATTGTTAGCAGTTCCGGTGAGAGCCTGCCCGGCTGGCCCAAACGGCATTTCCCGACCTACTGGTTGCCTGACCAGGGCAGCCATGCATTTATTGAAGGCAGGATTCCTATGTCAAAGACGCCGCAATTAGGAGACATTGACCAGGATGGGCTCTTGGAGATAATGATGACTGGTTCTGATGGCAAATTTTATTTCTGGAACACCGGGGCGCTGATAAATTTATTGAGAATGCCCGTGCCTACCTATCACATTGACCAGAAGCGAACTGGCTGGTACCACCCGAGACCTATCGGTGTTGAAGAGGGTGCGGTTTTGCGCGGGGTCGGTTCGGGCATCGCCATCGTCAGGAATCTGCTCTATCTCCCGACATCAAAAAGTGGTGTCCTTGTTGACATTTCCGGTCGCAGGGTATTTCAGCTTTATCCTGGTGCCAATGATGTCAGCTGCCTTGCACCCGGGGTATATTTTATCTCGGATTCAGACGGCAATGTCGCAAGGGTCAGCAAGGTTCTGATTATGCGATAAAAGAATTTGAGAGGAAGGCAAAATGCGTGGAAAAATGAGCGGAATGCGGGCGGTGCTTTTTTCTGTATTAACATTTGCCTGCTCACTAACTCAGGCGCAGATACGGACCCGGACGGTTCTTTTGCCTGATAGCCTCGCCGGTGTTGTCAATCCCCAGTGGGTCCTTTACGAACCGCAAAACAATAAAATCTTTGTCGCCGGCAACCTTGGCAAATGTCTCTTGGTGCTGGATGCCGCGACCCTGGAAAGAATCAGCCGGCTGCCGATGCCTGCCGGCATCAGGACGATGGCACTTGATTCGTTGCGCCGGCGTGTCTATGTGCCAATTTTTGATTCCAGCCAAGTAGTGATTATTGATGCGGATGAAGACGCTATTATCTGCCGATTGCCGACCGCTTGGGCACCCTCTGCAATCGATTTCAGTGCTACAACCAATCGGATGTATGTGACCTGCCAGTTTTCTGACAGTCTGGTGGTGATTGATGCTGAAGGGATGCGTATCCATCGTTATATCAGGCTCATCAGGGGATTGAGTTCAATTGCGGTCAACACTGCGGCACGGAAGGTTTATCTTGCCAGTGTTTCCCATGACTCAGTCTGGGTCATTGACGACAGCACCGGTGCGTTGCTCAAGATTCTACCGGTAGCTAATTCCCCATGTTACCTTGTGGCAGCTCCGGAACTGAACAGAGTATTCTGTGCCTGCCGGGACGTTGACCAGGTGTGCGTGATTGATGGGAGTAGCGATTCGGTGATTGCCAGAATAGTGACCGGTGATGTGCCGCAGAATATGGTGTTTAATCCGGATAATCAATGCCTGTATGTGGCGAACTGGCAGGACACATCGGTTTCAGTGATTGATGCGGTAACCAATAGCCTGATAACCAATATTCCGGTTGGGGTTAATCCGATTACGCTGGCGCTTGCGCCCGGTGAGAGTGCGGTTTACTGTACAAACCGAACCTCGAATACAATCAGTGTGATTGATTGCTTGAATAATCAGGTGAAGGCAACGGTGCCCGTGGGAATTTCGCCGCTCGCACTTACCTATGTCTTTGGGCATAACCGGGTCGCTTCTATCGGTGAGATTGATAACCGGCTGGTGATGATTGACTGTGCCACAAATCAGGTTGCAGCTGAGACCTTTGTTGGGCTTTCTCCTTTTCACCTTTCCTGGATAGCAACAGCGGGCAAACTTTTCTGTGCCTGTCCGCAAAGCGATGTGGTCGCCGTCTTGGAAGATGAAACAAGAGGTGCGCGCCTCATTAAGGTCAGGGGTGGACCCTGGCGGGTCCTGCGGGTAAGTGAAGAGAAGATTTATACCAATCTGAGAAACGGTAATGGCGTTGGGGTGATTGATGTCAATAGCGATTCCTTGGTCAAGACCATTGTGGTTGGAGTTGACCCCGCGTTTCTCTGCTTCCTCAGTTCCCATAATAAGGTTTATTGTGCCAATGCCGGCAGCCAAAGCGTAAGTATTATTGACCCGCAAAGGGATTCGGTAGTCGCTACGGTTACGGTTGGGTATAATCCTGAGCCGATGGCAGCATTGAACAATCTGGGCAAGGTTTATGTGGTCAATCGTGCTGAAAATCCGGGAACGGTGAGTGTAATTGACGGCAACACCAATTCAGTAATCAGTCAGATTACGGTCGGTCAGCGACCAAGGGATATTGTTGCCGCACCGCGATATAATAAGGTTTATGTGGTAAATGACCTGTCCAATGATGTGACGGTGATAAATGCCTTGAATGATAGTGTGATTGCGACTGTGCCGGTCGGGCTTTTCCCCTGGGCGATTTGCTACAATGACAAGGACGGAAAGGTTTATGTTGCCAATCTGATGCAGGGAACGGTTTCAGTGATTGGCTGCGAGACTAATCAGAAACTTTATGACATCAGAGTTGGTGGTGGACCACAGGTGCTTTTATGGACGAATTATCCTGGCAGTCTGGTCTTCTGTGTTAATGGTAGCGTTCAGACCGTCTCGGTTATTGACGGTGTAACCGATTCGGTTATTGCCACGCTTGATGTCGGTGAGTATCCGTGCGCGCTGGAACAGGTAAATGATTTGGTCTGGGTGGCGAACCGCTACAGTTCATCCCTGACCGCGATTTTCAATCTGCCGGTCTTCCTTGCTGAAGGAGACAACTTTACTGTGTTAAGTTTGAACTCGACGTTTTTGCGGTCATTGCCCCTGGCAAGGGATGCGGAGATATTTGATGTCCAAGGCAGGAAAGTGAAACCGGAAACAGTAGTTCGCAGCGGTGTTTTCTTTATCAAGGTGATGCAGGAAAGGAGATGGGGAAGAAAAAAGTTTATCGTTGTGCATTAATCTTTGTCATCTTTGCGCTCATCGGGCTGGTTTGGGCGCAATGGGAGCCAGACCGGCGCCTGACCAGTAACGAGGCTACATCCTTGACATCACGCAACAGTCAGTGGTGTATTGGCACAAATCCGACAGGAATGGTTCATATATGTTTCTATGATGACCGTTCGGGTAACAATGAAATCTATTATCTGCGTTCGACTGATGAGGGTTTAACCTGGGGTGGGGAGATGCGGCTGACCGATGATACTGCCAAGTCCTGGACGCCTGCAATTGCGGTAGCAGATTCGTTTCTTCATCTGGTTTGGTTTGATACGAGAGACGGTCAGAATGGTGAGATTTATTATCGGCGCTCTACTGATAACGGGCTTTCCTGGCGGGATGCGGTGCGGATTTCCTTTGACACTGCCAGGTCTGAGTTTCCCTGCGTTGCAGCAGAGGGCGAGGATGTGATTGTTGTTTGGCGTGATAATCGTGGCAGCCGGTTTTCCTATGAGATTTATTGCCGGCGGTCAAGCGATTGCGGCCTGACCTGGTCTGAAGAAATCCGTCTGACAAACGCTCTTGGAATTAAGTGGAATCCTTCAGTGAAGGTAGCTGGTAATTTTGTGCATCTGGTCTGGGCGGACAACCGCGATGGTAACTGGAATGTTTATTACAAGCGTTCAACCGATAAAGGCTTTTCCTGGGAGGCGGATTTGCGCCTGACCGATAATGTCTTTGCACAGCAGTGGCCGTGCGTGGCAGCAAGGGATTCTTTTGTGGTTGTTGCCTACAGTGATAATGAGGATGTTGATGGTGAGTTATGGTCTGTTTCTTCCTATGATGGGGGTGAAACCTGGGAGGAGCCGGTGAGAATCAGTTGTGGCTCTGCCCAGCCCGGAATTTGGTCGCCAAATATTGTAATTTCCGGGCAAAGGGTGCATGCGGTCTGGGCAGATCAGAGAGCTGGGAATTCAGAGGTTTATTATTCGGTATCAGCTGATTTGGGTCAGACCTGGGAAGAGATGCGCCTGACCGAGGATAGCGCGGTCTCAAACTATCCTTCAATTGCGGTTGGTGGTGCGGCGGTGCATATTGTGTGGGCAGATTTTCGGGACGGTCCGAATGGTGAAATTTATTACAAACGCAATCCGAGCGGGAATGCAGGGGTAAAGGAGCAGGATGCGGAGAGAGTTACCGGCACAGTTCGCAAAGCACCTTTTTTCAGTTTTGAGATTAACGGGAGGATTTTTGATGTTAGCGGACGCAGGGTTAGTGGCCGGAAAGCGGTTGCTGGTGTTTATTTTTTCAAAGTTAAAACCGGTTTTGAAAAAGCGGTGATTATCCGCTGAAGCAGGTAATTGCGGATAAGTTATAATAGCTGTTTTGGGTTCAGGATTGCCCCCGGGGCCTCTTCCTGAATGGAACTTCTGGTTAAGTTACAAATTTGCAATGTTTAGCCGTTTTCAGGGAATTTTTAGATTGTGTTAGAATTTTCTTGACAAGTAGAATTTTTATAATATAATTAGTTTGGAATATCTAAGGAGGTAGTCT
>CAZNRV010000265.1:0-4263 GCA_964575495.1 uncultured bacterium | reverse complement strand
TGCCATCTCCCAGGCATGGCCTAAAAGTCCGAAGCCGGTGATATCGGTTGCCGCATTAACGCCGACACCAACCATAATATAAGCTGCAGCTTTGTTCAGTGCCGTCATCAGCCGGTTTGCGATGCGGACCTGCTCCTCTGCCGCACGGTTCATCTTGAGTGCGGTGGTAACGATCCCGGTGCCGATCGGTTTGGTGAGAACCAGGACATCTCCGGGCAGGGCATTGGCATTGGTGATAACCCGCTGGGGATGAATTACACCGATGACCGCCAAACCGAATTTTACCTCCACATCCTTGAAGGTATGACCGCCGGCAATGACCGTACCCGCCTCCCGCACCTTGGCAATCGCACCGGCAAGAATGGCTCTAATCTGCTTATGTTCAATCTGATCAACCGGAAAGCCAAGCACGGAAAGGCAGGCAACCGGTCTGCCACCCATCGCATAGACATCGGACAGGGAGTTTGCCGCCGCAATCTGACCAAATGTCCACGGGTCGTCAGCAATCGGACCAAGGACATCAACGGTTAAGACCAGTGCCGATTTCTTGCTTAAACGATAGATGCCGGCATCATCCACCGTCTCGCTGCTGACCAGTAAATCAGGGTCACGGAATTTGGGCAGACCACTAAGAACCGCAAATAGGTCTGCCTGACAGGCTTTGCCCGCACAGCCCGCGGCAAAGGCAAAGTCAAGGAGCCGTTTTCGGTGCAAGGTTCAGATGAGCAATAGTCTGAGCCAGATTCTGCCGCGGTTGAAGAGGTAAATCCCAGGGGCGAGGGTTGACAGGCTGTTGGCACCCGGCTTTAACTGAAGCACCCTTCTGCCCGAAATGTCAAACAGACCACCACCTTGGTCTAAGACGATGAGACCCTGGCGCCGGTTTATGAGCCGGTGGCAATGAAAAGAAAAAAATCCGGTCTCAGCCCGACCCTCGGTGATTGCGCCCGCGGCAATGGTTCTGGTTGTGATGGCTTTATTTAAAGACGGGTTGCCGAGCGAGCGCACGGTCAGGACCACAATTGCCTCACCAGGGGTGCTGGAGGTATAGACGGTAATATCAATGCTTGTGTCCGCCTCACCGCTGAGCAGGGAATCAAACATCGGATTGCCCGGTTCAAGGCATCGCCCGCGCAGGCAGTAGACTACGCTCCAGTCCGGGACAATGCTTATCACCACACAGTTCAATTCATAGACATCGGGTTCGGTGCCGGTATTGGTCAGGGTAAAGGTGAAAAGACCGACTCCGTTTGGCTCCACCTGCTGGATGGTGTCGGTTCGGCAGATGAGGTCAAAGTTGTAATCCGCGGTTGCGCGGGCAATAAGGCTCAGGACTAAAAATAACCAGTAATATTTTTTCATTTTACCTCCTGATAATCGGACATTGGGCGGTTTGTAAAACCCTTTTGCTTGATGGTTGCTGGATAAAGGCGACCGCATTCAGTCGGTCTAAGTTCCAGAATTGCAAGGGTTGAAAATCAATCTCAACGGTCAGGGTTTCGGCACGGAAAAGGCGCACTTTCGCACCTGCCGGTTCGGGCAACAGGGCACGCATCACATCATTAAAGACCGAGTCGGTAGCACCAGGAAGGCATTCCCGGATTGAGTCTTCGGTGATGACGGCAAAAAGCAAGAGAGTTTCCGCCGGGGTTGAGTCAACACCCCAGGCGCTGATGGTAATCCGGCCGGTGTTGAAGTCCAGACCGGCTTCAACATTGAGTTGGGCTCTGGGGAGGAGGCTCTTGGCGCCTAATATATAATTGCGGAAGGTCTCATAGTTATATTCTGGCCCAGGTGTCCGGACCACCTCGCCACCGTCAAACACCGCGGCCGGTTCACCACCGGACTGGTAATAAACTGCCCGGCGCTCCTCAACATATTCCGGAGAAAGGGTGTCGCCCGCAACCCGGCGGTGATAGGCAATAACCACAACGCTGTCCTTGAATTCCCTGACCAGACTGTCAAGAGCATGGGCAGCATAAGGGCAGTAAACGCACCGCTGCCAGGTGAAGAATTCAACCAGGACAATCCGGTTGGTCGGAACAAGTGGCACCTCTGGTGCCTCAGAGCAGCGACTGAAAAAAATGGGCAGGCAGAAGATAAGAATCCTCCACCTGCCCTGCATCTCCTGACCCTGCCGATTTAACGGACTACAACTATCCGGTCCCTGCCCTTGGGATTGCGTCGGAGAAAGTAAACACCGGGTGGGAGACGACTGATGTCATTGACGCCGGAATTAAGGTCCAGCACCTTTCTGCCACTGGCATCAATGAGCGTGGCGGCAGCCGTCTGTTGGACACCGGGTGTTTCGGGCAGTATCAGCCGGGTGCGAATGACCGTTGCCCACGGTCTGGGCTTAACCGCAACAGCGTCGGTCTCGGTTAACGAAAGCGGTATCCCGGCGGCGAAGTTATCAATGTACCAGCCCTCATCAACCTGATTATAGTCGCTGATGAACCGGAACCGGATTTGCACACTCTGTCCATAAAACGGGCTCAGGTCAAGATTGACCAGTTCCCAGGTGCCGCTGCTGCCGGTAAAACTTGCCAGTTCCTGCCAGAAGGGCGAACCGTTATTGATTTCCACCAGGCAGAAGTCATAGTTGTATTCGGTCGCATAGTACTGCCAGAAACGAACCCAGCTGGATTCACCAACGGTAAAGAAAGGGGTGTGAAGCCGGGCATCCTGCTCGTTAATGTACTGATGTCCGGCTTCGTTACCGCAGTACCAGGAGTTGGTGGGTGAGACGCTGCGATAAGTTGAGCGGTGCCAATAGTCCCTGATGCCACGATGAGTCCAGCCGTTTTCCCCAGATTCCATATCATCAGCAAAGCCAGGGGTCGCGGTGATGTTCAATGGAAAGACAACCGTATCAACCCTCAGGTCGCTGGTCGTGATAACCATCTGCAGTTCTGCCTGATGCGGGTCAGGACAAAAAGAATCAACCTGAATCGTAAACGGACTGTTGGCAAAGACATCCTCACCAACCGGGATGGTGTCAAAGGTTGTGGTCGCACTAATGATTGTAATATAGTGGTCACCGGTCAAAAGTGTGGCACTGGCACCTGCGGCAGGAGCACTGCCGATGTTGCGCAAGCCCACGGTCAGGTCATAACTGCCTCCGGGCGCGGGCAGAACCGGCTGAGAACCGGCAAACTCAAGTGCCGGTCTGGGAATGACCGCAGTCATTGCGCCCTGATGAATCCAGCGGGTGGAATTGTCCTGAATAAACACAACCAGTTCGCAGTTCTTTGCCACCCAGTTGGTGTTGATGGTGAAGTTACGGGTGCGGATGATGGAATCACCCGGGTTAACGGTGATCGCCTCGCCTGATGCATTGGGCAGCATCGTCCGTTCCACATCGTGCAGGCTGTCCAATCCCTGCCAGGGGTAATAGATATGACTTTCAATCAGGGCGGTGTGCAGTTGAGCCGAAACACTGGCACTGCTCGTGTTTTTAACCACAATGGTCAGGGTGCCATTACGGGAGGTGGAGTCATAACTGACATCCAGCCGGATTGCAAACGGACTGGACTGGGTCTTTCTTGATTCAAAGTAACTGCGATAGGTTGGATACATTGTGCCATAGTGCATTCCGCCGACAATTGAATGACCGCCGTCAATTCTCATCGTCGGATAGCCGCTGATCCCGTAATAACTTGCCCGGCTTGCCGCGGTCGCGGTGTAGAACGGGTCGCTGCTTGACGAGTGATAAGCGATAACCACCACCGAATCAAACGCCCGGAACTTCAACTCCTCTGCCCCTCTTGCTGCACCCGGACAATAGGTGCACCAGGTGGCGGTGAAGTCCTCCATCACCACCAGCCGCTGGGTTGCCATTACTGGCAGGATGATGGCGATGGTCAATAATGCTATCCTTTTCATCTTGCCTCCTTTTTTATAACTAAACTAACCCCATACAGGACAAACAAATCTGGGTGCTGAAGTAAAAGATGCGGGCAAAGGCACCGGTCAAGGCACCGATTGCCAGCGCAATAAATCCGATTGCGGCGAGCAAAATACTTAAGAGTCGCCTCATTTTCAGCCTCCCTGATTTATTGTTGCACTCAGTGCCGCGCCCAGCGCACCGACAATCTGGGGCTCCTCGGGCACCTCCAGTCTGGTGTTCAACCTTTGCTCGAGCAACGCCCGGATACACGGATTACGGGCAACACCGCCGCAAAGCACCACCGGCGGCACAACCCCGACCCTGCCCGCAAGTGCCAGTATCCGGCTGACAATTGACTGATGCAGCCCAAGCGC
>CAZNRV010000264.1:0-5042 GCA_964575495.1 uncultured bacterium | reverse complement strand
GCTCCACACCCGGATGCTCGGCAGCATAATCCTCAAATGTTTTCCCTGACCTGATTGCCTGGATTGCCGCCAGTGCCTTTTCCTGCCACAGTTTTCGCTCCTTCTCCTGACGGAAACGCCAGCTAATTGCCTCCTTTACCTCTTCAAATGTGCGCGGCTGGACTGGAATAATTTTGTCAAGTTTAAATACATAAAAGCCGTAAGGACCGCGCATCGGGACATCCATAATATCGCCCAGTTTTGCCTCTGCCGCCCATTCTATTAGCTGCCCGGAGTTGTAAATCTGCACGCTCCAGCTTAACTTCTTTCTGCCCAAGACCCGTGCTGGTGTGTGGCTCACCACCAGATTCATCCTTGTTGCCACCGATTCAAAATCGGCGCTGGCTGCCTGTTCCATAAACTCGCGCACCTGGTCAAGCAGGGCAATCTCTTTAGTGTCATCCGGTTTTATGCGGGTGCGAATCCGCCGAACCCAGAATGTGTCGTTGCGGAGGCTGTCAAGCATAATTATCTGCCAGCCATTCCCAGTGGCAAGCGGTTTTGTGAACTGAGCGGGCTTGAGCCGACGGACAACCGATTCGGTGGCAGGGAAAAACTGGCTGGCGGTTATGGGAACAGAAACGGTGTCCGGTTCAAAATCACCAATCATCAGCGCCGCCATTTCAAAACTGTCTCTGCGGCTGGCGGTATCAGGGGCGGCAAGCACACGGCGATAGGCGTCTTCGATCCGTTGATATGCCGCCAGTGAATCCTCAGGTGTGATGGTCAAAGGGAAGAGAACAAATTTCAACTCCCTGATTTCCTCCTTGGGCTGAAATTCGGTCCGGTGCTGGCGATAGTATTCCTGCAGCTCAGCAACTGTGGGCTCGATTTTTCTTTCCTTCTCAGTTAATGATGCCGGCCCAAAGTAGAGGGCGGTGACCATTGCCACAGAATTAATTTGCGGCAGCAAATCATTCAGTTCATTCTGAGAGAATAAAATGGCGCCGCCGACATACATCTGCAGTTTCTGCGCCCGCAACTGTTCATAAATATCCCTGGCATACTGGGCAAAGAAGGAACGATTATGGGGGTTGCGAATCAGGTCGTAGTATTTGGTGGTATCAAACTTGCCGTCGGTCATCAGGTCAGGGTTATTTCGCAACTGCTCGGGTGGCATATGGAGAACAATCCATTCCAGTTCGCCATCGGTAATATCAATCTTGGTCTCCTTGAGAATCTTGCCCCAGGTGAGTTCGGTCTGGAGATAATCCCAGGCGAGATGGTCAACCTTGGTCTCATCTTCGTTGGTAAAATCGCGAAACAGACTGTCCCGACGGTACTTCTGGGCAATAAACTCCCGAATCTGACGATATTCATCAATACTGATACGCTGGTCACCAATCTGACCGATAACTCCAGGGGGCGCTCGCCTCGGACTTGTGCGCTCGCGGGAGCGCACAAGTGTCCACACCTCGCTCAAGAGGAAGCCGGCAATAAAGGCGGCAGCAACAATAAACATTACAATTTTGACGCGTTTGCGCAATGTGCTGAGCATATTAATAAATTATACTAAAGATTAATCCTGAAGTCAAAGGAATGATACGCCAATCGGGCTGAGGTAACCTTGAATATCAGCAAGCTTGAGTGTTGTTGTTTGACAACTTCAGGTAGGGTGGTTATTCTTAAGAGCTGACTATCTCTGAAAAAAATAAATAAAAATAAAAAGGAGAAAAAGATGAAGAAAACGGCTAAGAAAGTAAATAAAAAGAAGAGCGTCAAGTCGACGCCCAAGAAAGTCACACCGAAAAAAAAGGCGGTGGTAAAGGCGCCAACGCTCTTGGAAAAGAAACGGGCAGACCTGGCAGGCCCGGGTGTTGGAACCTACGAGGAAGTGGAAAAGGTTCTACCCAAGGACTATAAGCCGATACTGAACAATATGGAGACGATGAAGGCGCTCTATGCGGTCAAACGCTACATCGAGGACGGGCTCGCACGGGAGTTGAATCTCCAGATGGTTCAGGTTCCTCTGATTGTTGAGCGGGAAAGCGGAATGAATGATAACCTGGACCGGGACGGGTCAAGGACGCCGGTTGAGTTTCCCTGCGGACTGGGGATTTCCCCGCGTATCAATGCGCAGATTGTTCAGGCAGCAACCAAATGGAAGCGGTGGGCGCTCAAGCAGTTCGAATGCAAGGTCGGTGAGGGAATTAATACCGATATGCGGGCGGTGCGTAAGGACTACTTCCTTGACCACGACCATTCTTCTTACGTTGACCAGTGGGACTGGGAGCTGGTGATCAGACCTGAAGACCGCAACCTTGATTTCTTGAAGTCAGTTGTCAGAAAGATCTGGAAAGTTCTTACCGGTGCTGAAGAGTATGTACAAGGGCTCTACCCCCAGCTCAAAGACCAGCGCTACCCTAATCTACCTAAAGAGCTCCCCTTCATCCATGCCGAGGAGATATTAGATATGTATCCAGACTTGCCGCGCAAGCAGCGTGAGTCGAAACTATTGCAGGAGGTATCGCCCGCGGTTTTCATCATCGGCATCGGCTACCCGCTAAAAGACGGGCTTCCTCATGAGATGCGCGCAGCCGACTATGATGACTGGATTACCGACACATCCCACTGGACCGGAAAAGAGACCCACGGATTGAACGGTGACATCTTGGTCTGGAATCATCTTACCAAGCGCCGCCACGAACTTTCCTCAATGGGCATTCGCGTCACCAAAGAGACGCTGGTTCTGCAACTGAAGATGGCAGGTCAGCTTGACCGGCTTTCCCTACCCTATCACCGGATGATAATGAACGATGAAATTCCGCTGTCAATCGGCGGTGGTATCGGACAGGCAAGAACATACATGCTTTTGTTGCGCAAGGCACATTTAGGAGAGGTAACAGTAACGGTCTGGCCCAAGCAGTTGCACGAAATCTGCGAAAGGAACAACATCTTAGTCCTCAAATAATAAAAGGGGAAAACGAGGGAATTAATGGTGAGGGTCACGGAAGGTCCAGTTACAAGGCAATGATATTGACCGAGCCGATTTTGATGTACCGGACCTTCGTGCCCTCCAATTATTAGACTACCAGAAAAACCAAAAGAGTTCAAGTATTTTCTTCACCAAAATTCGCGCCGGCGGAATTCAGTTAACATCTTGATTACCATATAGTTATCGGCAAAGCCACCTTTATGATTTGCTAATAGTTATTTAGACTACCCAGGAGGGTAGGGGTTATTAGGGAACGAAGATTGTCTTTTTGCGTCCGCGGTAATTATTGGCAATCACCTCAACATTATAGACACCGGCGGTCAAAGGAAGGAAATTGAAAGTATAAAATCCAGATTCAAGCCTGCCAGAAAACAGGTTATAGACCATTCTACCTGACGGGTCAAATACCCTGATTACAACCGTTGTGGGCTCATGCAGCACAAATGAGATGCGGCGCTCACCACTGCCCAGGGTGGGCATAAGGTCAAAGGGCTTTTCAGGTATGGCTCCAGAAAGGTTGCCGATTCCCACACCATTGCAGGTGCGAACGGGCATAGACTCAGCCGTATAATTGCCGAAAACATCGCTGGCACGAACAATCACCCAGTATTCACCATCACCGACCAGACCGGTCGCCCATTTGCCCAAGGAGTCTGATGCCTCAATAATTGAGTCACCATCGGTATTGGTCAAAATAAAGTAATATTCCCGTCGGGAGTAATCACCCCGGGAGTTACAGGTGTTGTCATCCTTATACACCACATTGACCAGATTGCCGATAAGGATGTTGGAGAATTGAACCGAAAGTGTCCAGGGAACAACAACCAGCCCGTCGCTGCGCCGAATCATATACTCAAGTTGATAAGGTGCGAGCCGGTCCCAGATGGTGCTGCCAGTAGAAAAGCCGGTTTTGTCATAGACCCGGGCAATAATGTCCACATCGCCAACCAGTGAGTCCGGACTTAAATACTGATTGTTCCGGTTGTTCCGGCAGAAGGCAAACCGCCAACTGGAACGGGCATTTTCAAATACCGGCGCCTCCATGTCGGTATTGGGTTGAATAATGGTTAATGGGTTCTGGACGAACCACCAGGTCGGATTGGGAAAGCGCTGCCAGATGGCACCGGTGTCCGAAATGCGGGCAAAATGGCAGTGGTCAAAGGATGAGTCTACTGGCCAGGCAACAAGATAGCCAATGGTATCACCCTCCTGAACCTCATCACCAACTCGCTTGTGCGGAAGACCGGTATCAATATGTGCATAGAGCCAACCTTCTGCCCTGCCGGTAAAGGTCAGAGGTGAATCGCAGACCGCCACACGGTAATGGAGGTCAGCCTGAATTGTGCCCCAGGCTTTAACCCAGCCATGACTAACCGAGAGAACCGGCACATTGGAGGTATCAGGCGTAATGATGTCAATACCATTGTGAAAATATGGTCCGCCGCCGTAATCCTGATATTCTCCCCAGTTGTTGCCAATGGGGTGAACCGAATCGACCTGGGGAATAGGCCAGAATATTCCGAAAATTGATAATATTAGAGTGAATCCGATAATAAAATTATAGTCCTACCTATGCCGCAGTCAAATAAGGTAAATACTGGTCGGCTCTACTCTGCTATCGGACAATCAGTTTCTGGGTTGTGTGGTTATCTTGGGTCTGGATTTTCACCAGATAAACCCCTGCTGGGACACCGGCAAGCGAGAGATTATTATTGCCTGCAATATGGTTATAAACCCGGACCAGTTTACCCGCAATATCATATAACCGGATGCTGTTTATCGCAACCGGTGCGCGGATGGAAAAGGACTGGTGCGCCGGGTTGGGAAAGAGGGTTAACTTCAGCCGATTGAGATTGGAGATGGGCATTTCCGTAATGCCTGGTCCGGTGGGCGGATATTTTATAATACACCAGTCATAGTCAAAATTGGCCATCGTGCCCGTGGCAATAAAGCCGGTGGTGTAAATATTGCCCTGATTGTCAATCGCAAGAGAATAAATCCAGCCCGCAAAGTTATCAGGACCACTGTATCTTGCCTCCCATACCAGATTGCCCAGTGAGTCGTATTT
>CAZNRV010000263.1:0-7516 GCA_964575495.1 uncultured bacterium | reverse complement strand
GGAAACACGCACCGTCGCCAACGATGACACCATCTCCTACAAAGGCACCGCCTACCAGCACCTGCTCCCCAGACGCACACCATCACTGGTCGGCGCCAAAATAGAGCTCCAAGAATGGTTTGACGGCTCAATCCACGCCTACTATAATCCTGTCGGTGAACTTCCTCTCCGCCCTCTGCCCAAACCGCCAAAAAACACCCCTATGACATTTTCGCTGATTTTTGACAATTTATGAATAGGGGTTGTCCTGTCACTTGAACCTCAGTTTAAGGGAATCTCCTCGCGTCGGATTGGCTCTGCCCCGGCAGAACGCAACAGTGGCTTCGTCACTATCCCTTTTGCGCAATGAAAAAAGTTGACCAAAGGTCTTCGCTATATTTGTTCTCTTGAATTATATTGACACCAAGGTTGGCCAAAGAGCACTTCCCAATACCTTAACCCATGCGCCGATTTTTGACATATATGTATAATTTTCAATAGTATGTCTTCATGTCTTCTTTGGTTTGTTCATTTTTATAATCAAGCCCTTAACGGGGCTCTACTCCATTACAAGCTGTGCTTCCGCCTTTCAGATTGTATCCCAAATCAGGCAGCATAATTAAACTGGCAAAGGTGAATATGGGCTAAGTTGCTCAGGTGTTAAAGGCAACTCAATTCACGCATCTGAATTAAATCTGCTTGCGGTAATTAAGGCATTAACCTCTGCTTTTATGGGTTATTTTTAATGAACTACTATCAACTTCTCAGCAACTGAATTGCCGTCTGCACGGAGTTGACAGAAGTAAATACCCGGTTCCCCTGACCAGTGAACATCATAGATACCCGCTTTCCTGATGCCATCTGCCAAGACTTGAACCACACGACCAGCAACATCGTAAACAACGAGCTCTACCCGTGTTTCCACCGGCAGTAAATAGCGAAGTCTGACCGTTCCTGTGACCGGGTTGGTTGTAATTGGATGCAGGCCCAAACTGAGCGGCTGTGGTTTTATTTCCGAACATCCGACATTAAGTCCGTGTTCATACACGGACCGAGCCGAGTCGGCATTTTCCTGTAACCCCGACAATCCAGGTCCGGCAACAATGGCACCCACCATCAGTAACGTCTCACCTACCGCAAGGTCAAACGGACCGACGGACTGAAGGATACGGTAGTCTCCCCAGGTCTGAGATGGTTGCATAAATGAATCTGCGGCAAGCCACTGATACATTTCAGCGGGTGAGCGCGGGTCATTCTCGATCCTCCAGTGCAGGTGGCAGCGCGGTCGGTGTGAAAGCATCAGCAGGCCGATGTAACCGCTGGGTATACCACCATAGTTGAACATATAGGAGAGTCCACGCTGGGTGTCACAGGCAGCGAAGTTGGAATTGGATTGCCAGACATCAAAGTCATACATATAGCCGATATACAAATTGTGCAGGTCGCCATTTCGTCCAATGTTCCTGAAAACAAGTTTTTCAATGATAAAGTCGTCATAGCGCCAGTTGTGCCAGGAGTAGGTGTGCTTTACTATCTCAATGCCAATCGGCCGGTCTGAATATGGATTGCGGTCGTCAAGCCGCACCCGTGACTCCAAGTCAGCTATGCCTGATTGCCAGCGTAAAGTTTCTGCTTCGCATACCGACCAGTCGCACTGACCGTTATTTGGGTTAAGGTCGCTGACCAGAGTTTCCCCTGCGACAATTGTGCCCACCCAGATTCCGCCTGAAAACAGGTAGTTTGTGTCGCTATGGGCGGGCCATTCACAGGAGGGATAAGGACCACCCCCGGCACCATCCATACCTGTTCTATGGTTCAGAACCATCCAGAGGTTATTGGTGTCATGGCAGCCGAGAATGGTGAGGCGAAAGGAGTCGGGCGGTGCGATGATGGTGTTGCCGGTGAGGTCGGTAATGTGGAACTGACCGCTAAGGGAAAGGGCATGGTCACTCTGCAACGGACCGAGGTAGTTGCCGAAAAAGAGGTCGCCGCTGTCACCGTCACCATGTTGCCCGTCGTCAAAGAGTTCCAAATCTGCTTGAAGGACCCCTTCCAGTCGGTAGCGAAGGATGACCGACTGAAAACCAAGTTCATCATCAACATAGCAGTTAGGGGCAAAAGTATGCCTGAGGATTGGCTTTCCACGACATTCTGCCCAGTAAAAAATTGGCGGAGCGGCGGTGTCATTCATTGTTTCCAAATCACAACCGTAAATGTCCCAGTTGCTCCAGCGGTTGGAAGAAAAGACCAGATAGGCGCGACCGTTGACCGGGGTCAGGTCACAGAGCGTATCACTTCTAAGATAGCGTGTGGATGGCCCGTGGTTCCAGGTGGTCCCGTTGTCTGTTGTTTTAATGGTATGGACATCAGAACCCCGTGTCGAACCAACCCAGATTGTTCCAACGGGTTCAACACAGGCGCGCGGGTGCAGGTACACCCAGCGCAGTATTCGTCTGGAAGACCAGGTTTCACCGTTGTCGGTACTGGTGTAGTAAAAAGAGGCAACAATGAGCCAGATGCAATTGGTTGTGTCCTGGACTGAGGCACCGAAATAGGAACTGGCTATGTAGGTATCTGTGACCCGCCGCCATTCGCTCCAAGTAGCACCGTTGTTATCGCTATGCTGACAGAAGACCTGAGCACCGCCAGACTCTGGGGCAATATAGAATATGAGCAACCTCCCGGTCCTAGTTTGGAGAAGCACGCCCGATGAGAGGCAGGTTTCAGCACTGGGAAATACCCTGAGAGAAGACCAGTGGTGACCATTGTCGCTGCTCGTGCTAAAGAGCAATTCTTTGATACTTTGCTCACCCAAGAACAACCATATCCGTCCGTCAGCGGTGCGGGCAAGGCGCGGGTCGCAATACGCTCCCCAGTAAAGCGAGTCCGGACCCAACCAGGTGTTGCCGTTGTCGGTTGAACGGCGTAACATTACCCAGCGGAGACGGCCGGGATCAGGCTCAATCGAATCCCACACCTGATAGGCGATGAGGATGTCACCATTGGCACACTGCACTACGCTCGGATTTATCTCGGCTCTGGTATCGGAGGTTATGCGCATCGGAGTGGCGCCAAACCGCCTATAAGTTTGCGCAATATAGGCCGTTTCTGCTAAAGACTGAGCCACGCTGGTGGGTACTGACTTGCTCAGCGCAGCTAAACCCCAATTTAGTGTTGAGGATAAAAGCACCGATACGGATACCAGAAACCGGTCCATCATCTCCTGCTTTTTTGCCAAAAACATCTTAGTAAAATTATGCCAGCAAGCAACTTGATGTCAATACTGGGAATGCCATCGGTAGTGTCAAGAATTTTGTGCCCATTTGATATTGGTCCATCGCCGTTTGTTGCGCCAATTCTGGTTGCAGGCGTTGAACAGGGATGAACTATCCGCTCACAGCTGGCGTTATTGGTAAAGGCACACATCGGTCGGGTGCGCTTGCGGAACTTTTGGAAGAGCCTCTGAATGGCGTTCGTTTAAAATGAAAAGTTAATATACATATGCGACATTGAGGTCCAGCGGATAGTATGGAAATTTGTTCTCTTTATCTCCGCCGCTTTAACGACTTGCTTACTGATTATTCTTTTGTTCTATCACACCGAAAGACCCCACTCATTGGTTCTGGGGTCTTGGTTATTAGTTCTTGGAACTGAAAACTCGGAACTTAGAACTATCCGTAAAACCACGGAGTAAAGAGCCTAATCGAGTCCCTTCTTGAAAATGGCAAAATGTCACAAATGTATTTGACTATACAAATCCTTGACCATTTCAGTTTTGATTGTTAAACTGAATTGGATGAGGAATTTTATCCAGACCAATCTTCTCTGGATGTTGCTTGTTTGCTCGCTTGCCCGGGTGATTCGGGCATATGCCTTTGCCGCTTTTGAAAACATCCCGCTCTGGCACGAACGGGACCTGACCAACTCCGCATCGGAACGCATCATCATCCCAGAATCATTCACCTTGCTCCACTACTGTCTGACCCAGATGAATAAAGTCCTTGCCGGACTTGTCGTTCGGCCCGATCAGATGGAGAAGAACCTGAAACTCTCGGGCGAGACATTCTTCTCCCAGGCGCTCCTTCTTGCCCTGATTAATAAGGGGATGAATCGCTCTCGGGCATACCGTCTGGTGCAGAATCTGGCATTTACCGCTGTTGCTACCGGTTCCGGCTTGCCCGAAGTCGCCCACCAGTCACCAGCTGTTATCCGCCGACTTACCCCTGAGGAACTGGCCCAGGTGTTTAATCTCAAAAAACTTTTGCAAAATATTGACCAGGTCTACAAGCGGATGCTGTAAGGGGAATTGGAAAATAACCAGTGATTGATTTTGGCTTTACCGAGGAACAACTGTTTGTCCAGAAACTTGCCCGTGATTTTTCCCGCAATGAGGTTCTTCCGGCCATCCGGGAGAACGACCGCCAGGGTCTTTTTGACAAAAAAATACTAAAACGAATGGCAGAACTTGGTCTGCTGGGTCTGAGTATTCCGACCGGTTATGGCGGTAACGGGGGTGACTATATTGCCCTCGGTCTTGCCTGCGAGGAACTGGAATCCGTGGACACATCACTGAGAGTTATCCTTTCGGTTCATATCGGTTTAGTAAGTCTGACCCTGCTTGCCTGGGGAAACGAGGAGCAGAAAAAAAGGTTCCTTGAACCACAGGCAAGGGGTGAGAAAATCGCTGCATTCGGGCTGACCGAGCCCGGTGCGGGTTCAGATGTTTGTGGAATTTGTGCCCGTGCCCGAAAGCAGGGCAAGAACTATATCATCAATGGCGAAAAACCCTGGATTTCGCTGGCAGACATTGCTGACCACTTTCTTATCTTTGCCTGGACTGACCAGGAAAAAATGGCACAACGCAATCACTCAGGAATAAGTTGCTTTATCCTTGAAAGGGGTATGCCCGGACTGACAACCTCAACGATTTCCGGCAAACTTGGCATTCGCGCCGGCAATACCGGTTCAATCAGTATGAATGATGTGGTGGTGCCTGAGGAAAACCGCCTGGGTGAAGAGGGCGAAGGTTTTAAGGTCGCAATGTTTGCCATTGACCAGGGGCGCTATACGGTTGCTGCTGGCGCCACCGGGCTGATCCGTGCCTGCCTTGATGCCGCGGTTGATTATGCCCGCACCCGGCAGACATTTGGCAAGCCAATTGCCGAGCACCAACTTGTCAAGGAGATGATCGGTGAGATGGCGGTCAACTATCAGGCGGCAAGACTGCTTTATCTGCAGGCAGGCTGGCATAAGAATCAGGGCAAAACCGCAACCCGGGCAACTTCGGCAGCGAAACTTTTTGCCTGTGAAGCAGCCGAAAGGGCGGCAAGCTCTGCGGTGCAGATTTTCGGTGCCTATGGCTTTTCTGATCAATATCCGGTTGAGCGCTTCTACCGCAATGCCAAGGGCGCCCAGATTTATGAAGGGACACGGGAAATCCAAAAACTACTGCAGGCGGACTTTGCTCTTGGTCTAAGACAGGAGAAATCGGGCCGAGTCACCCTGCCCAAACCAGAATAGAAGGAGGAAATTATGCCTGTCGTCTATCTTAAATCCGGCGGCACCGCGGTCTGCGGTGGTTATACGGTCAAGGATGGGGTTGTCAAGATGGTTGATGTTTTCTTCAAGGATACCGGCTTGCCCGCAGGCAAGGAAAAACAGGCGGAGGCGGTTGTTTCGCTTGCCAATGTCCTTTATATCATTCCGGGACAGGGATAATACGCCCGTTTAGTAATGCCGCAGGCGTCTGTTCTTGTCCGGCGCATAACCGACCTTGAAAAAGCGGTTGGTGAGGCGCTGGACTTTCTTGAATGCGACTTTAAGGGCAAAAAGGTATGGATCAAACCGAACCTGCTCGCTCCCCATCCACCCGAAGCCGGTGTTACCACCAATCCTGAACTTGTCCATCAGATTGTTCTTGAACTCAAGAGGCGCAATCCGGCAAAAATCTGGGTGGCGGACAACCCCGCAGGCACACATCGCAACTCGCTTGAAGAGTATCTAAAACCAACCAGAATCGTTGAAGCCAGCGAGGGCTATTTTTATAACATCTCGGTCAATCCGGTGAAACTGAAAGTTCAATCCCGGTTCATTTCCGAAATCCCGGTCTCAAATATCATCAATGAGGCGGATGTTATCTTAAACCTGCCGGTATTCAAAACCCACACCCTCACCATCCTTACCGGTGCAATTAAAAACATCTTCGGTATCATCCCTGGTGGACACAAGGCATATCTTCACACCCTTGCTGTCAGTGCGGACGATTTTGCCGAACTCCTTGTTGACATCTATCAGGCGGTGCCCAAAACCATGCTGCACATAATGGATGGCATTCGGATTATGGACGGTATCAACGGACCAAGCGGCGGCAGGGTGCGCAAAATGGACTACCTCCTTACCAGCAATAACGGGGTTGCCCTTGATGCGGTAATGGCGCTTTTTGCCAATGCAAGACCGGAAAACATTCCGACAACCCGCATTGCAGGTCAGAGGGGTTTAGGTCCGATAAAAACGGAGGAGATAAAAATAACAGGAGACTTTGCGCCTATCAAAGACTTCCGCCTGCCTGATGCCGGTCTTGCCGCGCTCATCACCCGTGTGTCAAAACCTGTTTACCGGTTTCTTTTGCCCCGTGTGCCTGTTCTCAAAAAATCCCGCTGTCGCCAATGCGCTGAATGCGCACAAAACTGCCCGGTTCAGGCAATTAAACTCAACCCCTATCCGGAAATTGAACGCAGGAAATGCATCCGCTGCTACTGCTGCTCAGAAATCTGCCCGGCAAAGGCAATGACCATCGCCAGCCATCTGAAAAGTTACTGGTTGCGGCTCTGCCGTGGTTGAATCTTACTTTAACAGCGGAAACTTCAGCGCCAGCCTTAAACCCAGATAAGAAGTCATCCCCCGTAAATAAGTTGTATCTCCCACCTGAAACCGGTCCTGAAAAAAGTTGCCTAACGGAAAATCACCACCAAGGCGCAGGGAAAAATCGTCATGCTCAACACCGATACTTATGCCTGGTGTAAAGGAAAACCCCCTGCCACCCTTTACCCGCAGGTCCGTATAGGTCAGTGAAACCGGCAATGCCACACCCAGCCCGATTCTTGAGTGCATACCCAGCGCGGCCTGCGCCATCACCCGATACCCGTAATACCTTTTAAAAAATTCCAGCCAGACAATGTCAAACCCACCACCCGCACCGAGGTAAACTTCCCCTTTGTCCTTTTTCTCTGCAATCTGCCTGCGCCAGCGCAACTCATTGGCAGAAAGGGTGCCACCGCCTCCGCACGCATCACCATGCACGCCAATCAAACCCCAGCCAAAAGTCACCTCCTGACCTTTATTCAGTCCGAGACCGAAACCACCATAAATGGGTAGCGGCAATGTTGACTGATACGGTTCAAACGTAAAAAACCTCGAATCAAACTGCACACGCCCCTTTTTCAGGCTCCTGCCCATATAGAAGGCATCTGGCTCATATGTAATGAGAATATCATAAGGATGACAGCAAAGAAACAGCCCAACCAGCAAAACCAGCCGG
>CAZNRV010000262.1:0-2133 GCA_964575495.1 uncultured bacterium | reverse complement strand
GATGAGAGGTAGGTCCGTTCAATCCCAAGGATGATGCGCAAAGACATCGCAATCCCTCCAAGGGCAAGACCGATGCCAATACCCCTGCCTGCAGCTGCCTGTGGAATCGCCATCAGCCAGTCCTTTATCAGGGCAAAGAGTTCAACCTTTTTGAGCGCATCAGGGTCGGTTTTGGGAAAGATTAGGTGGATTAACTGGCTGATTCCCTGCCAGATAGAACTGCCCAAAGGGACATTGCCAAGCATCACCAGGCAGGCAGCAATCAAGAGCAAACTGGCACCAAGGTTACGAATCCGAAAGGCGCGATAGGCTGCTGAGAAAATGAAGAAGGCAAGGGTGGCAAACATCGTCGCCTGCAAGGGGATAATCATATACTTGTAAAGCCACATGAAGGGCGCACGCAGGGCAAAAGGGCTCGCAAACCTGACCCAGGAGTAAAGACCAAGACCAAGTGTGGCAAAAAGGCTCAACACCAAAAGCAGGCTGTAAAACCAACCCTGTTGTCTGCGGATGACCTTTAAGAGGTGGTGCCTGGTTAACGAGTCAAGCCCCAAGAGAAATGTGAAACCGGAGATGATTGCATACCAGTTGAGGAAACGGGATTCAAGGTCACCGAAAGGTTTGTGCGGGATAAAGAAGGCGACGATGAGTAAAATTGCGGTAAAGAGGACAAAGAAAAGCGGGATGTTTCGTTTAAGCATTTGTCAGGATGGTGGTGTGAACCAGTTGACAATTGCGGTAAATACCCGTTCCAGCACCAAAATTTTTGCGCCGACTGTGCCTAAAATGACAAAGGTAGTAATAAGGATAATCAGGAGGAATTTGATAAAATCCTCACCCTTGATTGTGCCTAACATCACCGGTTCGGGTTTGAGATAACAGGAGGCGGCATAGATTTCTTCACCGATCATCGTATAGTCGCAGGCGGCAACAAAGAAGGGCAGCTGGGTTGTTTCAGTTGTGCCGGCAAGTTGAATCGCACCGATTGTATGTCCGGTTTCAGCCATAATCAAAGATTCGGCATAAAAGTAGCCCAGCCAGAAGATTGCCCCGGGCTTTTCCCGCAGGATGATGCCATCAACACCAGCTGCATACCCGAACTGGTCTGAGGTGAGAAACGAGATGTTGTCCTGATTGTAAAGGTCAGGTCTGCCCGCCTCGGTGTAAGCCTCTTTGACCGTTTCCTGGGCTGCGGTCATAACAATCGGGTCAGAGTTGGGCACAATCAGCCTGACCGCATATTCGGCAGATTTGCGCGCAATCCGACGTAAAAGCGGCAGGGCGGCAATGACAACCATATCGGTGATGTAACCAAGACCAAAACTGAAAAGAATCGGCTTGCCCATTTCGGTTGCCCTGCCTATAGATTCATCAATCGCATCAAGACCGCTGATTTTGCGGATGAACATCTCCTTACCCTTGCGCGCCCTGAGAATATAATAGTTGAAGATGACGCTGATAAGGAGGGTCAGTATCAGAACATTTATTCTGCCGGTGTTGAACCACTGAGCCTGAGGTATCACCGGACCGGCAACAGGTGAATCAGTAGAATCTGAAAGGGAATAGGCACGGACAAGATAGTAATATTTTTTGCCATTGCGCAGAAGTAAGTCGGCATCAAGATAATCGTTTTTGGTCAGCAATTCGCCTGTGACTGGGGCAAAGTCCTTATCAGGTGTCTCGGAGCGGAAAAGACGATAACCCAAAACCGATTCAGGCTCGGGATGGCTCCAGGTGATAATTATTGCCTGGCCCTGGTCATTGGGGTTATCTTGAACCAGCACCGATTCCGGCGGGACAATCAGAAAAAGCGAGACCAGAAAGCAAATCATCAACAAATTTCCTTGATTTGAGCATAACGGAAGTGTGATTATAGTCAAATTCTGACATAAGATAATCGGGCGTGGCTTTCGGTTAGGTTTAGTGGTTTGATGTTTCTGGTTTATAAAGAGTAATATGCTTGACTTTTTGTGCATATGGATATACTTAAGCGTTGTGAAGATTCTGGTAACAAGTGCCCTGCCTTATGCCAATGGAGAGATACATTTTGGTCATCTTGCCGGTGCCTATCTGCCGGCAGATATTTATGTAAAGTACCACCGGCTGAAAGGGTCGGATATCCTCTACATCTGC
>CAZNRV010000261.1:0-5596 GCA_964575495.1 uncultured bacterium | reverse complement strand
GATTGGAGATAGAAGGTAACCGGATTTGAGTGGCGCAAAAGGGTATTGAGGCGGGCGTTGAACTGCCACCAAAAAACCGTAATGAAAATGCCGGCAAAGGTTTTGAACTTTTTTCTGTTAAGGCGCAGAAAGTAATAGTTGTCAGCAGGGATGAAGAAGATGCCGATGGCTTCAGCCAGTCCCCTTAAATAGGCGAGTGGCTTTACAAAGAGAATTTTTAAAGCGTCTTGACCATAGGCGCGGGCAATGTCAATATAGGCAATGTTGTTGAAGTTGGGGACGCCACTTGCTTTTTTGCGCTGGTCCAGGACTGAAATGCCGGTCACTGGTTTGGGCTCAAGATGGGGTTCATATTTCTCAAGTTCGCTGAAGGGCGGAATTAGGGAAATTGCCGAGATGGTGCCGTGCTGGTAGAGTTCTTGCCGTTCTTCATACCAGAGCATACTGTTAGTCATTTTTGAGAAGTTCATACCAAACCAGGTACTGGCGGTAAACTGATGGAACAGGAGCCAGTTTTTTACATACCAGCCGGTTACCAGCGAAAATGGGAGAACCAGGCCCAGGGTGATACGCCTCCATTCCCGGTGCCGGAATATTAGAAGCACAACAGCCAAAAGCAAAAACCAGATGAGGTGGAACAAACTCCACATCAGCACGACAAAGCCCAGGCTGAAGAAAAGCAAGAGGGCATAAATAACTCTTGGTTGCCTGAGAAATTTCACCCAGCAGAGTGCGGCAAAAACCAGGGCAGCACAAACCGGATAGGTATAGAAAAGCCAGTTTTCATATAGTATGCAAGCCGGACTGATAATAAAAATGGCGGTGAGACCGGCAGCGATTGGGGGCAGGATATTCAGATTTCTGAGCAGAAGATACAGACAGAGGGTCAGGATAATGCCCAGACCGAGATAGCAAAGCCAGAAGCCATTTGTTTCCCAGTTAGGAAACAGGCGCAGGATGATACCAAGAAAAATATTCATTGCTGGTGGCTGGCTATGTAAATAAAGGATGCTGCGTCCAAAGTCAGATTTCAGCAGTTGCGGGTCAATAAACTGCCAGAACCAGTTCAGGGAACTGGCATCAAATTTGATACCCAGCAGCCGGAAAATGAGGCGTGAGAGTCCGAACAGCGCAACCAGGCCAATCAGATACCAGTTTTGAGTAGCCGCAGTTCTGGCCTTAGTACGAAGCAGGTTTTTCCTGTGCCGTTTATTATTGAGTTGCGCTACCCGCTCATTCACAATGTTAACTTATATCTTAATCTAAGCTTTGGTCAAGCAGATGCGGGCAGTTCTTCTCTTAATCAATTGCTAGGAAACCGGTTAAAATGAAATAGGTTGAGTTTGGTTGCAAGGTGATGCAAAATTTTTCTTGACCCGGGGAATCGTTCAGATATTATAATTACAGATACGGGCTGCAGGCTTGTATCAGAAGGTAAAAAGATAGTATCAAGCATAATAAAAAGCGAGGTCTTATGCAGCAGTCAGTTCGTGTCAGTTTTTTGGTCTGTCTGGTGTGTTTCTTGGCGCTTTTACCTGGTACAGGGTTTTCCACTCCCCAGAGAACAATCGGACTCATCTTCCGTGATTCATCTGCCACCACTCCTGGTTATACACTATTTCAACCGCAATACTACAATGTTGCCTATCTGATTGATATTGTTGGTATGCTCGTTCATTCCTGGACTGGAAGATACAATCCTGGGTCTTCGGTTTATCTTTGCGAAAACGGGTTCCTTTTGCGCACCTGTGCTATAAATAATTATTTTGGCGTCCTTGGCGGCAGGGTTGAGCTTATTGACTGGGACGGTAATGTTGTCTGGTCTTATAACTATTCCAATTACAATGTGTGTCAGCATCATGATGCGATAATGCTGCCCGATGGTAATATCCTGATGATCGCCTCCGAACGAAAGACACGCTCTGAGGCAATTGCTGCCGGCAGGAACCCTGAAAAACTTGCAGAGAATTTTCTTTACCCGGACCATTTAGTTGAAATCGACCCGGATAACAATGATATCGTCTGGGAGTGGCATCTCTGGAACCATCTGATTCAGGATTACGATTCCACCGAGGCAAATTATGGTGACCCGCGTGAGCATCCGGAACTGGTGGACATCAACTTCACACCGAATGGACCTCAGGCAGACTGGATTCACTCTAACGCCGTTGCCTATAATCCAGAACTTGACCAGGTGATAGTCAGTTCCCGCCATCTTTCCGAGCTCTGGGTTATTGACCATAGCACTACAAGGGAAGAGGCCAGAGGTCATTCTGGCGGTAGGTATGGCAAAGGCGGTGATTTGCTCTATCGCTGGGGAAATCCGCGTTCCTATCGTCGTGAAGGAGCGATTCCTCAAACACTTTTTTACCAACATGATGCCCAATGGATTGCCCTGGGTCTTGCTGGCGCAGGTAATATTTTAGTTTTTAACAATGGAACAGGTCGTAATTTGGCGATGTATTCGAGTGTGGATGAGTTTGTTCCGCCGATGGATTCTCTTGGATTTTATCATCTTGGCGAGGACTCAGCTTATGGACCTAATGCACCGGTCTGGCAGTATACCGCAACTCCACGCGAAAGTTTGTATTCGCCTTTTATGTCCGGATGTCAGCGCTTGCCAAATGGTAATACACTTATCTGTAATGCGATAACCGGGACTTTTCTTGAGGTTACGCCTGACTCTCGGCTTGTCTGGAAATATATTAATCCGGTAACGAACCAGGGTCCGCAAGAGCAGGGTCAGGTTCTACCGCGTGGTTCAAATCAGGTTTTCAAGGTGCGGAGATATCCGCCTGATTATCCTGGTCTGGCTGGACGCAACCTGAACCCGATCGGTCCGATTGAGACCTATCCCCAGGCGGTCAATGAGCATCCCGCAAAGGGAATTTCCCAGCGTTTGTGTCCGGCAGTGGTGCGTGGTTCAATAACTCTAACCGGAATTAAAGAAGCAGAACTGGTTGATATCACTGGCAGAACCAGAGCGCGGCTTGTCTCGGGTAGAAATGAAATCAAAAATCTTGCTGCCGGTGTTTATTTTCTGATTACAGAATCCTGTCCAACCGGTGAGAAGGTAATTGTCAAGCGGTAGTTTATAAGGCTAAAAGGTGGTGCCTAACTGGAAATGGGGCTCCCAGCCGGGTCGGGCTTTGTCAAAGCCATAGCCGAAGTCAAACCCGATAAGACCGAGCATAGGAATCTCTAACCGGATACCAACACCAGCACCACGCTTCAAATCCGAAAGGCTGAATTGCTCGGGCGAATTCCAGGTATTGCCCGCATCAAAGAAGGCAAGGAAGGTAACTTGCGGGTTGAGTCTGAGCCGGTATTCAAATGAGAAGATTGAGAGCATTGTTCCACCAACCGGATAAGCACCATCATAAGGACCGACGGTGCGTTCACCATAGCCACGGATGCCATCAGGACCGGTGCCACCAGGATAGAACCTTTCCGAGAGGGGAATTGTGTCGATATTAGTGAATCCAGTTATGTAGCCGAGGCGCGCCCTGCCTTTTATGCCAAACTTCCAGAAAAGAGGTAGATGCTGGGTTAAGTCAATCGTATGGCGATGAAAGCGGATATCCCAGAATGAGAGGTTGATAGTATAGGATACGACTGAACCGGTTAGAGGATTGAAGATATAGTCACGGGAGTCGCGAGTGAAGGTAATCGATGGCAAAAATGATGTTTTATGGACTGTGTCACGATAGATATTGAACAGTTTTGATGGTTTGTAACCCGAACTTATCGAAGTAGGAGGAACATAGCCATCGCTCAGTCGGAGAGAAAGGTAGGCTCGGGTATAATCAAGTGGAAGGGGACGCGAGAATGATAGCCCGCCCCCTATTTCCTGTTTGTTGTAATAATCATAATCACGGGTTAAATAGGAGGCATCAAAACCGGCTGAAGTGGGAGTATCGAAAAGCCAGGGTTCGATGAAACTTAATTCAAAATTGGTCTTTTTGCCACCCTTTTCCAGTTTCAGTCCGGAACGCCAACCCCTGCCTAAGAGATTGGGTTGCTGGAGTTCAATGTAGCCGGTCAGTTTATCCTGAGCTGAATAGGTGATTCCAGCACCAATCGTACCGAAGAAGTTTTTTTCTTTAACTTTATAGATGAGGTCGATTGTGCCTAAGGTATCAACAGGACGGTAATCAATTCCTACATCATCAAAGAAACCGAGGTTAAAGATGTCACGCTGGGAACGCTGGATTTCTGAGCGCTTGAAAACATAACCAGGAAGGGAGCTAATTTCACGACGGATAACCTTATCTAAAGTCTGCTGATTGCCTTCGATTTTCACCAAGCGCACGAGTGCAGGGGTGCCTTCAGCAATTTCATAGGTGATATTGACGGTGTCGGCAATAATTTCTTCAACCGGTGCGATGTGAGCATAGATGTAACCTTCTTCGGCGTAAAGGCTGGAGATTTCGTTGACGGTTGTCTGAGCAAGTTTGATGTTGTAGATATCACCACGACGGTAGCGGACAAGTTTTTTCAGGCGTGTGGAGTCGATGATCGAGTCACCGGTAAAGTGATATTTGCCGAAGTAGTATTTTTTGCCTTCGGTGATGTAAATGTTGATGTCAACCCAGCCGCGGTCAAATTTCATATCGTAATCCAGGACCTTAGCTTCAATGTAGCCGCGCTGTTTGTAGAAGTCGACAATGCGGTCAAGGTCCTTGGTGAATTCCTCTTCCTTCAATAAGCCCTTGCGATACCAGGTCTTATGGCGGTTGGTGAGTTTCCTTTCAATTTGAGGGTCGGTGAAATGTTCGTTGCCATAGATTTCAATGGTGCGAATTCTGACCGGGTCGCCCTCATCGATTTGAAATGTCAAGACTACCTGTCCCAGCGAGTCGGTGCTGGTTTTTACAGGGTTTACTTTGACGAGCAGAAATCCCTTCTGTTTGTAGAGTTTCAGAATTTCCTGTTGCCATTCAAACATCTTTTTGGCAGTGAGGATTTCGCCTTCCTTGAATTTGACCTTTGCCTGCAAGTCCTTTTTCTTTACCCGGCGATAGCCTTCGAACTGCACGGTTTTGAGTTGGGGGTATTCATCGAGAATAAACCTAAGTTTAACACCATCGGCAAGCATAGTTGTTTCAGCACAGATTTGGGAGAAGAGTCCAAGTTCATAGACTTTTCTGATAGCTTCAGCAAGCGCGGAGCGAAAACCGTTGGGTGTGTAGATTTGCTTTTCAAGGAGTCCGGATGTGCGAATCACCAGGCGAGGGTCGGTTCTGGTTGTTTGGGCGGTGATGTCCAGAAGCACGATTTTATTGGTATCGGTTGAAAGGGAGAGCAGCAGCGCCAGCAGGAGCGATGTCATTCCTGGACCGGCGCGCCTGCTTCAGTTGGTGCTTCTTTGAATATCAAACGTTCACCATCCCGGTCAACAAGGATGTTGGGATTATTAACAAAACCACCTTTGAGCAGTTCTTCAGCCAGTGGGTCTTCAAGCAATCGCCGCAGGGCGCGTTTTATCGGTCGGGCGCCATACTGGGGATCAAAGCCCTCCTGGACTAAAAGTTCTTTTGCTGCTGGTGTTAGCTGGATGGTGATTTTCTTTTCCTTGAGCCGAGTGGAAAGTTCC
>CAZNRV010000260.1:0-4763 GCA_964575495.1 uncultured bacterium | reverse complement strand
CCATGGCGACAGCCCCGAGAAAAACCTTGTTTCTCATTCTTGCCTCCTTTTGCCTTTCCCATTTTGGCTTAGTTTCTCTTCAGAAGGTTATTACTATCTTTTCTTCCCCAACGCCTTCTTCGGAAGGGAAGATTAAAAACAAAGCCCTACTTATATTATAATTGTAAACTTTTTAACCATTTTGTCAACTATCAAGTCAAGATTTTTAATGAGGAGGCTCAGGTTTTTAAGACCCAGCGGTCAAATGAGTTGAGCCAGTCAAGGCTGATTTCACCCTTGGCAATTGCTGTCTGAAGGGTGTTGCGGAGGTCAGAAGGCTCAAGCGGTTGCCAGCGGTGATATCTGGTGGTGCCATAGTTTTGTAAGCCCTCAAGAACCGCACTTTTTCTATCTGAGAGCTCAGCAGCGGTGCCAAAACCTTTTTTCAGTTTTGCCGCCTGCTGGTAAACAGTTTTGAAGAGCACAGGGTAACGGTAGTCGCGGGCAAGGTGGTGGTCAAGGATGAGGGTTTTCAGCCCTGGGAGGTAAAGGATTCGGCAGATGTTGATAATGCTTTTGATGAGTTCGAGGTCGTTTGAAGGTTCGGGTTCAAGAAAGCTGGGATAACCGTCAATTACCGCCTCATGCGGGTTGAACGCGCAAATGAGGTTGGTGGTTTTTTCATCAACAGGTCCGGCAATGTCTGATGATACCAGCACCCTTTTTTTACCTCGGCTGATGAAGGTCATCAGCACCTTGCCCGGTTCGGCATCTGCCTTGCCATGCCAGATGGGGTCGGAGAATGAGATTTCGGTCTTTTTGAATTTGAACTTCCGGGAGTCAGCCCAGATTATCTCCTTGGGCAGTCCGTCAATCATTTTGAAGAATTTTTTGGCGGTCTCCTGTTGCTTCACGGGCAGGTCGTCAAGCGCCTTGGCAAAAATGATTTTGCCGGCATAGATGTCGGGTTGGCGCTGACAGGTAAAATGGTCAAGGTGGTAATGGCTGATGACGATTGCCTGCGAGCGCTGGCACGAGGTGAGTACCTCTTCTTCATACCGGTGCAAAAGTTGTTCAAGGGTTTTTTGCGGCAGGGGAAATTGCTCGGACTGGACGGAAACGCCGGGGTCAATGGTGATAATCAAGTCAGGGGTTTCAACCCGGGTGCACATCGCCTTGACACCAAAGGAGTCAAAGGCAACCGGTTGGAGCAGGGGTGGATCGAGAAATCTCATCTTGCGACCAAAAGGGTAAAGTAATAAAATGCCGGGATGGCGAAGAGCAGGCTGTCTGCCCGGTCAAGAAAGCCGCCGTGCACCCCAAGCTTTTCCGAGCTGTCTTTGACCGCCACCGCCCTTTTGAAAAGGGATTCAAAAAGGTCGCCTGCCTGTCCGATTGCCGAGATTCCAATGCCGACTAATGCCAGCCACCAGCGGGGTTCAACAGTAAACGGGTGGAGGTGAGGCAGCCAGAGCGCGGTCAAAAGTGCGGAGAAAAAGAGCCCGGCAACGAAGCCTTCAAGGGTTTTGTTCGGACTCAACGCCGGTGCGAGTTTGCGCCTGCCCAGGAGTCTGCCCAGCGCATAGGCGGCAGTGTCACTGACCCAGGTGAGAATCAAGGGGAAAAGGACAAGCCACGATGAGTAGTTTTCTCGCTGGCTGAGGCTGTGCAAAAGGATGAGGTGGCTGGGCAGAAAGCCGAGGTAGATAAGAGTGAAGAGCCCGTAGACCGGAATGCGGGGCAAGGCAGGACGCCGGGCAATCGCAGCGATGAACACGGCGGCGATCGGCGCAATCAGGAAACCAGGCAAGAGGTTGAAATGGGCAGCGAGGATGATGAGGATATTGAGCGGGACCAGAAGCCAGGGGCTCAAGACAATTTCAGCGCGGCAAAGCAGGTTCATGAATTCAATGGTTGCCAATGTAATCCAGGTACCGACGAACAGGGTCAAAAGCCAGCGAGGTCCAAAGAGAATAACGAGGGCAACAATTAAGCCGAGGATGCTGCCGATAAGGATGCGACCGGCGAGGCTATTTTTCTTCAACACGACCAAAGCGCCGCAGGCGCCGGGAAAAGTCTTCAATTGCCTCAAGGAGCTGTTTGCGCCGGAAATCGGGCCAGAGAGTCTCGGTGAAGTAAAGTTCGGCATAGGCCAAATGCCAGAGCAAGAAGTTGGATATCCGGCGTTCGCCCCCGGTGCGGATCAAGAGGTCAACCGGCGGCAGTTCCGGGTCATAAAGCAGGGTGGCGAACTCCTGTTCGCTTCGGGGCAGCAGGGAGATTTTGCCTGTGCGCCAGAGTTCAAAGGCGTTGTTCAGCGCATCGATAATCTCCTGTTTGCCGCCATAACTCAATGCCAGCGTAAGTGTCAAGCCGGTGTTGTTCTTGGTATCGTCAAGCAGGGATTGAATCTTGGTGCGCACCCCTGCGGTAGGTCTTTCAATCTGCCAATCGCCCGCACCCGGACGTTATTTTTCATCAGGTCTGCCTCTTGGTCATCAACTGCGCGGGCAAGGAGTTTCATCAGGCTTTCAATTTCATTCTTTGGTCGCTGCCAGTTTTCAGTGGAGAAGGTGAAAACGGTTAAGAACTTTACCCCGATTTCACCGCAGGCCTCAACAACCGTGCGCAGGGCACGAACACCCTGACGATGACCAAAGGCACGCGGCAGCCCCCGGCGTCGTGCCCAGCGACCGTTGCCGTCCATTATCGCCGCAATGTGAACCGGGATTTTAAGTTTGGATAAATCGGGCATAAGAAATTGCTAAGGGTTAGCGGTCAGGCACCAAGGCGAAGAGTAACAGGCAATCGCTCATCTCATCTTTCCATTATCTCCGCCTGTTTTTTCGCAAAGGAGTCATCGAGTTTTTTAATGAACTCGTCAGTTATCTCCTGCACCTTTTTCTGCGCCAGGCGCGATTCGTCCTCAGAGATTTTCTTCTCCCTTTCAAGTTTCTTGACATCTTCAATAATATCACGGCGGACATTCCGGACCGCCACGCGGGCATCCTCTGTAAGTTTGGCACAGAGTTTGGCAAGCTCGCGCCGCCTTTCCTCGGTAAGGGGTGGAATCGGAATCCGGATGAGGTTCGCCTCTATCTTCGGGGTAAGTCCAAGTTCTGCCTTAAGGATCGCCTTTCCAATCTCGAGCAAGAGATTGTGGTCCCAGGGCTGGACCACCAGCTGGCGCGGTTCAGGTGCAGAGATGCTTGCTATCTGACGCAGCGGGGTGAGGGTTTCGTAGCAGTTCACGCGAACACCATCCAAGATTGCCGGATTGGCACGGGCGGTGCGAATCCGGGCGAACTCGGCGGCAAGAGTCTCAACCGCCTTGCTCATTTTATTGCGACAGTCAGTGTAAAGTTTTTCTAACATACCACACTCCCAATTTTTTTGCCTGCGATTATATTTAGGATAGCCTGAGGTCGAGTGATGTCAAATACCACAATCGGGATGCGATGCTCCTGGCAGAGGGCAAATGCGGTTGCATCCATTATCTTCAGCCCTTGGCTTAACGCCTGCTCATAAGTTATTTGCGGATAGAAACGGGCGTGCGGTTCTTTTTCCGGGTCAGCGGAGAAGATGCCGGCAACCCTTGTTCCCTTGAGGATAACCTCCATTTTTAGCTCAATGGCACGCAGGGTAGCAGCGGAGTCGGTGGAGAAAAAGGGGTTGCCGGTACCGGCGGAGAGAATGACAATCGCGCCTCTTTTGAGACTTGCCCTTGCTCTTTCAACCGAGTAAGGTTTAACAAAATTGCCAATAGGAAAGGCGGCAAAATGCTCAACCAGTGTCTGACGGCTGAGAGCATCGGCAAGTCTGATACCGTTAATGACGGTGGCGAGCATGCCGGCGAGGTCAGCGGCTATGGGATCAAAGAGTTGGTTTTCGCGTCCGCGGATGATGTTACCACCACCAGTCACCACCGCCAGTCGAATGCGGCGTTCTTGCACTCGAATCAGCTGACCGACAATTGCATCGAAAATTTTTTCTTGGGCAAAGCAGTCACCGGAAATTTTTAAAAGAACCCGACGGTAGGTTTTACTCACCCAGTTTAAACCGGGCGTAACGCCGGATGACGATGTTCTCTCCGAATTTGGCGATGTTTTCCTTCAGGTAATCGCCAACGGTCTTTTCCGGAGCTTTGACGAATTGCTGTTCAAGCATGCACACCTCGGCATAAAACTTCTCCAGTTTGCCAGCGACAATTTTCTCAATAACCGGCGCTGGTTTGCCTGATTGTCCAGCCTGTTCCAGATAGATACGCCGCTCGCGCTCAATTACCTCTTTGGGGACTTCACTACGGTCAATAGCAATCGGGTCGCAGGCAGCGATGTGCATTGCCAGGTCACGGACAAAACGGCGGAACTCCTGGTTTCGGGCAACGAAGTCGGTTTCGGTATCTACTTCAATGAGAACACCCAGTCTCTCCCCGGGATGGATGTAAGCCTCAACTACACCGGCAGCGGTCGGACGCTCTGCCTTTTTTGCTGCCTTGGCAATCCCCCGTTTGCGCAGGATTTCAATCGCCTTGTCGATATCACCTACTGCTTCTTCAAGTGCAGTTTTGCAGTCCATTACCCCGGCACCTGTCCGGCGCCGAAGTTCTACAACTTTGTCCATCGGTTGGCTCATAACTATCCTTCCTTGCTTTCCTGTCCTCTCTCTTCCCCTTCGGTTTCAAACTGCTTCTTGCCCTGCATTACTGCATTGGCAATGACGCTGGTAACCAGCCTGATAGAACGGAGGGCATCGTCGTTGCCGGGTATCGGGTAGTCAACCAG
>CAZNRV010000259.1:0-2947 GCA_964575495.1 uncultured bacterium | reverse complement strand
CAATGAAGAACCTTTTCCTCAGTCACTAACAACGCCAATCACCCGGGTCTCTGTAAATAGCGGAAGGACAATATGGTTCTATCCACTGCTCATTCAGCGTTACACTACGCAGGGGCTCGTGTTTGGTCAGTTCAGGCTTTTCGTATTGCTTTTTCATCTCTTATCTCCTTTCTAATCTTTGCAACCCTGCAGACCTCTCTTGAAGGTGCGAGGATATCACCCTGCTCAAGGAATGAATTACCTGGACACCTGGAACAGAGTTCAAGAAGGTGACACTCGGGACATTCCCTGAAATCCTCAAACCTCATTGTCCGCAGTTTTATAAAAACTGGTGAAGCGGTCCAGATGCGGGCAAACCTTTCCTTTTTTAAATCGCCCGCCCTCATTCTCAGAACCGGACAGGGATAGACCTCACCCTGTGCCGAGATGGTGACAGTGCAGATTCCGGCATTGCAGACTGTTGTTAGTGTTGATATGTCCTTTTCAGTTTTTGCCTCCCAGGTTAGGAAATCTCTTAACTCTGGCTCACTTATTGAATGTTGCCTGGGTCGGTCTGAGCCGTTGATGTCACAGGTAATGATGGGATTGGGATTAAACCCCAGTCCTAAGGCTTGGCACCAATTATCCAGTTCTGGAACCTGCCTTAGATTCTGTTTCATCACCGGGGTTTTGAGGTTAACCTTAAACCCATTTTCCTTTAACAGTTTTATTGCCCTGATGGTTCTTGAGAATGAACCGGCAACTCTGGTTACCGCCTCATGGGTCTGTGGTGTTAAACCGTAAAGGCTGATGGCAATATCCTTAAAATGGAGTTGTTTGAACCTCTGAACCACCCCTTCATCAATGAGTGTGCCGTTGCTGATAATGCCTAAAGCCATACCCCTGTTTCGGGCATACTCGGCAATGGCAAAGAAATCCTGCCTGAATAGGGGTTCGCCACCGCTCAGGGTCAACTCCAGGGTGCCGGCATCGGCAAGTTGGTCAATAACATCAAACACCTGCTCGGTTGTCAGTTCTCCATCAGCAATTCTCAACCCCTCTGGTATAAAGCAGTGAACACATTTCAGGTTACAGCGGTAGGTTAGTTCAATGGTGGCATAAAGCGGGATATTTTTCTCAAGTGCCTTTTTTATGATAACATCTCCAGATGCCTCTTTCATCTAAACCACCTTGCTAAATTTAGTTCTTGGTTCGGAGAACTGGTTCTTAGTTCTTGGTTCCTGGTTCTTAGTTCGTTGCGAGCGACCGAAGGGAGCGCGGCAATCTGACGCTATAGATTGCTTCGCCGAATCAGATTCGGCTCGCAATGACGGAAAGTGAGAGGAAAGGATAATCTGGTAATAGTTGAGCCCGGGCTCGGGTTCAGGATAAGGGCTGCCATTGCAGGTAAGCCAGGAGTGGCCAATAAGCCCGGATGGCTGTCTGGCAATCCCCAACTCAATCTCAACATTAAGCCCGATTTTCCTTAAGAAGTGATAAAGGACAAGGGAGCGCTTGAGACAGGTTTTTCTGCCGGCAAACCTGTGCCCGAGCACAAAGTTGGTAAAGAGTCTGACCTTTTCCGCCTGACGGTTCTGGTAATCCGGGTCCGGCAATCGGGCAGGCTTTTTGCCCAACATTAGCAATAGGTCGGGAAACCTCAGATAGCGCAGAAGCAGGGGCAAAAGGAAGGCAAGCCCGATAATCTCAAGCAAAAGCCACAGGTCATTCGGGTTTTTTATCCGGTCCAGTTTATCCCTAAACCTCATTTCTTGCGACCAAGCCTTCCTGTAAAAGGTCCTCAACCAGTGCGATGATATCCTGCTCCGCGGTCTTCTGGTCAACATCATACTCCTGGGTGATAAGTTGTGCCAGTTCCCTTATGCTTTTTTTGCCGTCAAACAGTTCCCAGAGTCTGGTTCCGACAGGGTTCAGGCTATAATAGATGCCATTATCAAGGTTTAATATCACCGCCTCATTGTCAATCACCCTGAATGCGGCGGTCTCCCTTTTGACCGGACAGAATGATAAATCAGGCTTCATATAAAACTCCTTCAGCCTTTATGCCTATCCTCTTCGGTCCTCCTCAATGCGAGACCCATTTATTGGTCATTGCGAGAGCATAGCCCGATGCATTCCCATTGGGTTTAACCGTTCTTAGCGCTGGAGCACGAGTTTGGTGTTACGCTGGTAATCACCGGCAGTAAACCGGCAGATGTAAACACCGCTGGTAACCGTCCTGCCTGAGTTGCCCTTTCCATCCCAGTTGACCATATATCTGCCCGGCTTCTGGGTTGTATTAACCAGGGTCCGAACTATCCTGCCGGTGATATCGCAGACCTGAATTAGAGTGCGATGTTCAGCATTGAGCGTGTAGCAAATCCGGGTTGTGCGAGAGAACGGGTTTGGTGCTGGCGGAAAGAGCCTGGTCTCATTAACTTCAGTATTTTCCCATCGGAACCGCCCCCTTTCCTCAATGCCAGTGGTAATGTCAGGATACCAGAACCCGATATGGGCAAGCAGGTTGGTGGTGCTCATCCAGCCAACCGCAGTCTGCCCTGCAGTTGAGACAAAGCGATAGCCACCACCCATATCACCGCCAGCAATTGCCACCACCTGCCATTCACAGCGATAGGGCTGGCAAAAGGCAAGAACAACGGCAAAGAAGATGCTTAAGCCGATGAGTCGGTTCATAATCACCTACCTCCTCATCTCTATCTGTTCTGGTCTGGTTAGTCTCTTCATCTCCTCATACCGCCTTCTGCCTGCAGGGGTCCGGAAGTTTATGCCGCCTGCCTTGCCCTCACGCTCAAGTTGACCCATACAGCCGGCAAGGAAATCATCATCCAGCATCGTGTTAGCAAGTTCACCGGTCTTGGGTTGCTCAACCGGCATCATCCGCCTGATCGCCTCTGCCGAAACATCTGCCCGCTCACCAGTAACCTGCCAGTAAACCTCGGTCCCGGGC
>CAZNRV010000258.1:0-8099 GCA_964575495.1 uncultured bacterium | reverse complement strand
GGATGATACGGACCAATCGGAACTATACGTCTGGTTTTATGCTCATCGCTCATGGGCTTCATTCCTGTTTTCGTAATCACGGCGCAATGGATATCGGTCTGGCTCCCAGTCGGTATCAGATGTTAAAAGCGGACTTAGATTGGGATGGCCGATGAAATCTATACCTAATAGTTCATGCATTTCCCTTTCAATCCATTGGGCAGCTGGAAACCAAGCACCCTGGGATTCAATCTTGGGGTCGTCTTTGGGTGCAAAAACCTTTAAAGTGTATATGATGCCGGTTTTGTCTTCTGAGAAATGATAAAGGACTTCAAATCCATCGCGGGTATCAATGCCGGTGCAGATGGCAAGCCTCATACCAAATTCCCGATGTAGAAACTGCGCTGCCGCGGTCAGTTGCTTACGGGGAATAGTGAGGTAAAGTCGACGCGGGTTCTTTTCAAAAACCTCTACCTGCGGAAATCTTTCCTTTATTAATTGTAATGATTTGCTCATAGTTTGCTCAATGCCTTAACTACGGCTAAAATCATCGCCTCGGGCTTGGGCGGACAGCCCGGAACATAGGCATGGACAGGGATGTGTTTATCATAAGGCCCAACCGCGTTATAGGAATTCCGGAAGATGTGATTATTGCATGCACAGGTTCCCACCGCAATCACCAGACATGGTTTTGAGGTCTGTTCATAAACTTCAAGCACCCGGGGTAAGGATTTGCGGTTTATCACGCCGGTTACAAGCAGGGCATCCGCATGCCTGGGCGAACCAACCAACACAATCCCGAATCGCTCCACATCATAGCGAGGCGTCAGAAGTTCCAGAATCTCGATGTCACAGTTGTTACATGATGCCGCTGCCACATGGTAAACCCAAGGCGACTTTTTTAATCCCCAGAGTCTTAAGTCTTTCATAATCCGATAAATGCCAAGACTAAAGCCACTATTCCCAAAGGCGCAAGGAAAAACCAGAAAAATGAAAGCGCCTGGTCAATCTTGAGGCGGGGGTTGGTATTTTTCATTAAGACCACCAACACGATTATTAGGAGGAACTTTAAGAGTGCCCACCAGTCGCGAATTCCACCCCATAACACAGTAACCAGAAACAAGGGCATCAGGACGAACATCATCGCCCTGGTAATTCGGAACGCTGCGAGGGGCGCACCCGAATATTCAACTATCACACCGGACATAATTTCCTGCTCGGCCTCGGGTATATCAAACGGGACATAGCCTAATTTTGCCTGAATGGTAAAGAGAATTATTATTGCCGCAATCACACCAGAAATTGAATAAAGGAAAGGACCGAACTGCTCTTGATAGGCAATCAGACCGCCCAGTCTCAACGCCGAAGCCACATCCCATCTCTGTGCCACCTTCACTATCGGCACTAAAAGCGCCAGAACAAACGGCAACTCATAGCCCAAATAAATGGTCATCTCCCGTGAGGCGCCGACCGCTGCCACCGGATTCCTTGATGCGGATGCGCCGATGATAAAAGCCAGAGGCACGAGCGCAAAAGAGTAAAGTATCACGATAATATCCCCGACAAATGAAGTCCTTTGCGCCACCACCGCGCCAGAATTGCCATAGAAGAGCATCACCGCTACTAAACTCATTCCGGCAATGCCCACAAGGGGTGCAAACAGGAACACCGTTTGTGATGTGCCCGCGGGAACTATTGTCTGTTTCAAGAGGAGTTTAAGAACATCGGCAAAGGGTTGATAAAAAGGTGGACCCTTGCGCCACTGCACCCGTGCCGAAACAAACCGGTCTACCCAGGTAAGAATCAATCCGGCAATCGGCACCACTACCACTGTTGCAATGAAACCCAGAACCAGACGCCAGCCGGAAAGCCAAATACTCATACCCGCCTCCAGAAAGGCACTCGTGCCGCAACTCGTTTGCCCACCATTTGTTCCTGCAACTCCTGCTCATCAATAAACTGCAGGGCGCCGGTAGGACAGGTGGCAGCGCATCTTGGTCCTGCTGAGCGGTCATAGCAGAGGCTGCACTTCTGCGCCATTCGTCTCAAAAGTTCTTTATCGAGCACGCCAAAAGGACAGGCAAGGACGCAGGATTTGCAGCCAACGCAATGAAGAACTGACTTGACCACAATGCCACGCTCCTCATCCTTCTGAATGACATTGAAGGGGCAGGCGGCTACACACAACGGCTCTTCACAATGACGGCAGGACAAGGGGATGAGAGCGGTCTCATTAATCTCAGCGTGGCACAGCCGTGCCTCGCCCTTGAACCGGCTCCGGCAGGCTGCCTCGCACGCCCGACAACCAATACAATAGTCCAAGCGGATAAATAGCCTTTTTTGACTCTTTTTTATGCCTGTGCTTGCCATATATCAACTTTGGTTGGTGGTATTGTAACGATGCCGGTCTTTTCGTCAACTTCTACTGAAAACAACGCCCGGTTAGCATGGTTGTTGACACCGACAGTCATGGCACCCGGTGGCACTGCTGTTGTCAGGTTCGCCTGGAACCGTTTTTCACTTGTGCGACTTTTAACAGTAACCCAGGCGCCATCAGTCACCCCAAGTTTTTGGGCGTCAGCTGGATTAATCGCTATCGTATCCTCGGGGTCAAAAAAGCCACAAACCCCAATTGCCTGTTTCTCCCCCATGAGCAGCCAGCCATTGCCATCAAGAGGGGGAATGGTGGACTCCCCTGCCATCTGAATTAGTTCTGCAACCTTTACCGGTTGCCTTTGAGTGAAGGTTAGAGGTTCAATTTTTTTGCCGGCAACCTTTTCAGCGATTTCATTGATATGTTTCGTGCCACTAACCGGTCTGGCAAGCGGTTCCCGTTTAACCTCTGCCCAGCTGGTTTCTGCCCTACCTGATTTCTCGTATTCGCTCGGCACCGGCAGGACGAGACCAGGCAGAGTTGTAGACGGACGAAAGATGCTGGTTGCCACGCGAAAGCGGACATTGCTCATTTCCGGAAGCACCTCGGGATAGCTGTAAGGGAAAAGTCCGCCAAACCAGAAAATCATCTTGATTTTACCTTGAGCAAGCTCTTCTTTTAACCTGCCAAAGCAAATTTTACCATCAGGCACCAGCGCCTCGGTAAATCCGGTAAAGGGTTTATTCGCCTTCAACGCTACCAGTTGCGCACATAGATTGTGAAAAAGCGGATTCCAAACCCTGCCCAAAAAAGCCGCCGCTCCGACAAAGCCACGCGGGCTGTTTTTAAGGATTTGAGCCGCCTGTTCAATAGCAGGACGCTGAATCCCGGAACGCTCTGTGCAATCGTCAATGTTTATTTTTAATTTAGGGTCTAAGATGCCGGCAATTGCCATTAGCGCTAAATATTCTGTTCCCGGTCTGACCTGAATAAATAGATGGGCAAATCCCGCCTGTTTGGTCTTGATGGAATCAATCACGATGAGCTGGCTGGTTTTATCCGCATACCGTGCCTCAAGGATTGGTTTTGCTGCTACTGGTGATGTGCTAAAAACATCGCCAACTAAAAGGGTGGCTCTTGAGCCGGACAGGTCATCAAGTTTTGCCTGTTTAACACCTTCCAGTTGGTAACAGAAATAGTTGTTTGGTTCAATATAGCCGCAAGCAAGGTTTTCTGTTTCCAGCGCCGCTGCCAAACCGTGGACAATTTTGATTTCCTCATCCTGTAAACCCCGACTGTAAACAACCGCAATTTCTGGTGCCGAACACTGGGAGCGCCATTCGCTAATTAGTTCAAAAGCCTTTTGCCAGGTTATCTCCTTGCCATCAAGAAGGGGATAACAGAGCCTTTTGGGATGGTCGAGGATTATATTGGCACTATTTCCCCGAGGACATAAGCGACCAAAATTTGGTTCCACCTCGGTTAAATATTCAAGCTGATACTGGTAGCCGTCGTATACTATACCAACCCGGCAGCCATTAAGACAAAGAGGGCAGACAGTTTTCTTTAATTCGCTCACAGGAATGGCTCCTCGATATCTTTTATCTGTTCCCAAGTCAAAACTGGACCATCCTTGCAGGTGAAATAGGGACCCAAACGGCAATGACCGCACTGACCTAGTCCGCAGGACATATTCATCTCCATTGAGAGGTAGATTGCGCTGCCTGGAAATCCGGTTTCAAGGAGTTTCTTGGTGACAAACTTCATCATTATCGGCGGTCCGCATACCACCGCTATGCTCTTTTTCACATCACAGGGGATTTCATCCATCAGGCAGGTGACAACACCAACTTTACGCTCCCAGGGTCCGTCAGCCGCATCGACCGAAAGGTCGATGTCAACGCCCTTGAGCTTCTCCCAGTCCTTTAACTGCTTTTTATACACAATGTCCTTGGGCGTGCGGGCACCATAACGGAGAAAAATTCTGCCGTATTTCTTAATCTCGTGGGTCAGGGCGAGAAACAGGGCACGCAGGGGTGCCAGACCAACGCCACCGCCGACAATATAAATATCCCTTGCCTCAAACTGGTTTAATGGATAGGGCTTGCCATAAGGACCCCTGATGCCGAGCAAATCACCCGGCTTTTTTGTAAAGAGCGCGCCTGTTGCCCTGCCCACACGCATAATCGTCATCTCCAGGGTTTCCCGCTGAAACTGGGAGGAAGAAGGGGTAAATGGCGCCTCACCAAAACCGGGAATGGTCAGTTCCACAAACTGACCGGCAAGAAATGGAATCTCCTTTTTCGGTTTCAGGACAAATGTCTTAATATTCGGTGTCTCATCAATTACATTTAGAATCTTTGCTGGAATCGGTTGATAAGGGTTGCTCATAACTGACCTAAAATATTACGGATATCTATTTTACCCATACAGGTTGTAAAACACCTGCCGCAACCGGAACAGGCATAAAACCCGTTCTGATTCTTGGAATGCATAAACTTGCACTGAAACCGGTTGATAAACCTCTGGATAAACCTTGCCCTGGGATTTGCCCCACCGCCAACCCTTGCGTACATCGGCAGATAACAGAAATCCCAGACCCTGGTGCGCTCAAACTTTTCCGCATTACCACGGTCGTAAAGCAGATAACAGAAGCAGGTCGGGCAGGTCAGAAGGCAGCCAAAACACTCAACACAATCACCTGCCGCCTCGCTCCAGAATTTTTTGTCAGGGGTTTTATCCGCAATTGCCTTGGGTAGATTCGGATTCCAGTCCTTAGGGTTCTGTTCTTTGAGAATCTGCATTGCCCTCTGCCGCTGTCCCTCCCGTTTGGTAATTAAATCCTCACCCGCCTTCTGAAAACCGTCCCTCGCCTCTTCAATTAACTCTTTACCTCTTTCTGACAGCACCTCAACCAGCCAGCCCTCATCTAAAACAGAGAGACTCAAGTCCACACCTTCGGTTACATACGGCTTCAAACCTAAAAGATTACAGAAACAGGTTTTCTCAGGAATTGGACAGTCAGATGCCACCAAAACCGTGTTCTTCAACCGCTGGGCATAAAACGGGTCCTTGAACTCGCCAGAAAGAAACATCCGCTCGTGCACCGCCAGACCCGGCAAATCACAACCCTTAACCCCGAATAGAAGTGTCCGAACTCCCCTAACAGGCACCGCCTCTGCTGGTTCGGGCTCCAAAGGCTGGGGAAATGAGGCCACCCGCTCGCGCGGGGCAAACAGAAAACCCTTTATCGGCTCTGCTGCCCGAATCTGTCTTAATGCCAGACCTTCTACCTGAAACTCTTCGGAATTATATTTCTGCCAGTGAACCCGCTCTTCTGCTTCTGCCGGATAGAAAAGATTAAACTCGCCAGCAAGCCGGGCAAGCCAGGCACCACGCCTGGGATTAGGAAGGAAATATGTATCCAAGAGGTCTAAAAATAAACTTTTCCCATCCTTTGTCAAGAAAAACTTTCACCAATCCCTCCACCCAATTCCTCAAAAAGTTCCCAGTTTCCGGTCCCAAGTTCCAGGAACCAAGAATTGATAACCAAGAACCCCAATGCCCAATTTTTGAACCTCGCTTGACCCGTCACTCATAATGAGTAACATAAATTAGGTCCGGGTTTTAACCGGAAGAGGTCAAAATGAAAAGGATCGGACAACATTTTACCCGCATTGCCTCTCGCTATCGCCAATTACGCATTACCGATGGAGCGCCGGTGCTCTTTATCAAAAGAAAGGTTCGGCACCGCCGCCGATTGATTGCGGCCGATGTCGGCTGTGGTGCTGGTAGATACGACCTGCTTCTCTTCCAGCATCTGGGCAAAAGGCTTTTTCTCTATTGCATTGACACAAACAACAATATGCTCAGCGAACTGAAAAAATACCTTTGCAACCACCGGATTGACAATTTCAAAACTATCCGTGCTGAGGCAGATAAAATACCGCTGGCCGACAACTCCCTTGATGCCATCTTTACCTTCAACGCCATCCATCATTTTGACCTGCTGGGTTTCCTCGCCAATTGTTCCCGCGTTCTAAAGAACCGTGGTTACTTATTCATCTACACCCGCCTCCGGAGACAGAATCGGCACAATATCTGGGGTAAATACTTCCCGTCCTTTTATGAAAAAGAGACCAGACTATACGATTTAAAGTGGTTAAAGATGGCGATAAGAAAAACGCCGGGCTTAAATCTTGAGTCCTGTCAATATTTCAAGTATGCCCGGCTTTCCTCACTCAACTGGTTAGTTGAGCACGCTTGTGCCCACCATTACTCCACATTTACTTTCTATTCCCAAGATGAATTCCAACTTGCAGTAAAGGAGTTTATCTGCAACATCCAGGAAAATTTCTATGATATAAACCAGATCCGCTGGTTTGACGAAAATATCCTGCTGGTTATCAAAAAACTGGTAAAGTAAATAACCTGCTATTTATCTAATAATCTTAATCTCCTCAGCTGTTCGGAGACCGAACCACGATTGCCTTGCCCCCTAAACAACATCTTATACTCAGGCCCATAGGGTTGCATAGAGAGCGAGGAAAAGGATAAAAAGGCTTGAAGAATTCCCGGGGAAAGCAGTTGCTCCGATTAATATTTAGAGCCAGGCGTTGCCTTGCATTTGCAAACCTGAAGGCAGTGCCTTTGGCCCCTGCGAAGCCGAGTATCGGACCTTTACACCTCTATTCATAAAAAAGGCGAGTCAGATTGACCCGCCCGTAACTTGTTTAACCCGTTAATCTGCGGTCTTAATCTGGTAGGGAAATAGCCAGCCATTGAAGTCATAGGGCGCATCCGGCGAATAGATTGTCGAACGGTGCAAAAGGTCAAATATGGCAAACCTGAATGAAGGTACCACTTGAGCATGCCAGGTCCCCTGAAACACACCGCTACCCTGATAATCAAACGGCACCCGGACATAAAACGGGAAAATTAGGATAAAGGTATGCAGGAATGCCAGCCCTTCATTCGCATTGGTGTAAAGGGTAATCGTCACCTCCTCGCCCGGAGTAAAGGAGAACAGACTGTCAACCGGGAAGAAGGTATTGAGCGGGTCCCAAATCAGCAAATCCCGTAATGAGGAGTGCATTCTAACCGAGTCAATCCTGACCGTATTTGCCGAGTCCGAACTTGCCAGTGCCAGTGAAATCTTTTTCAGGCGCCAGCCCCGGTCGGTGTCCGCCTCCCTGCCCTCACGCCTGAAGATGGCACAAAGCCGGGCGGTCTCTACTAAATTTTTATTCCAGAGCAAAAGGGATGTGTCGGGCGGCTGAACAAGAATATGAAACTGGCCAAAGTTTTGTCTTGACCAGTTGACCCAGGCAGAATCACCCTTAACCTCAACCGTAAGAACTGCGGTATCATGGGTCTGGGGCCCCCGCCACCACAGAACCTGGGTATCGCCTAGGGCAAAATAGCCCCCGGTGGTTGAGTCGTGGCTGGTGCCGGTGTTAAAGTGCACCGTATCCTTTTCCACCAGCGCCATAATTGCCGCCTTGTCCGCAGCCACATCCTGCTTCTTGCAACTGATGATACCCAGACCAACCAGCACCATCAGTGCGATTACCGCCTTCTGCCGCATTTTTCCTCCTACTATGAATTTGTGTTATATATATAATAGGGTAAAGTTCAATTTTTCGGACCTAAATATTGAATTATTCGCTTAAATAAAAGGTTTTCTTGCTCTTTGAAAGATAATTGTCGATGATTGTATCTCCAGACGTATTCGCCAAGATAAATT
>CAZNRV010000257.1:0-9882 GCA_964575495.1 uncultured bacterium | reverse complement strand
ATCCCACCAAAACAGCCTCGCCTGAAACCAGCCCTGGCCGACTTCGCCTCACTTTTATTTTAAATAACTCTATGTACTTGTAAGTACCTGGAAATAATGAACTTAACCCCAGAAGTAATCAGCGAAAATCAGCCGAGCTGCAAGCCAGTTTCTGTGCAAGCCTGATTGCCGTTTTTATTGAATTAGGGTCTGCGACCCCTTTACCTGCAATATCAAACGCAACCCCGTGCAAGGGTGAGGTGCGAATTCTTCCGAGCCCTAAGGTTACATTTACCCCCCTACCCCTGCCCAGTAACTTTGCCGGAATCATCGCCTGGTCATGATACATTGCCACAAATCCGTCAAATTCATCTACCCGGGCAAATATTGAATCTGCGGGAAAAGGACCCTGCGCATCAACCCCTTTTTCTCTTGCCTTTTTTATCGCTATGTTAATGCGCCCTTCTTCACCGAGGCTGAACTCCTGCGCATGCGGGTTCAGGGCAAGGACACAAATTTTCGGCGTCGATTTACTCTCAATTTGCAGAAACTCATCCAAAAGTAAAATCTTCTCTAAGACCTGTCTGGTTGTAATCTGAGCCGGCACCAGTGCCAGCGGCAGATGAATTGTCACAAAGACCACCTTGAAATTAGGCGACCAGGCAAGCATCGCATACCGTTTGACACCTAGACCCTCTGCAAGAAATTCGGTTTGACCCGGCTGTCTGAAACCTGCAAGCCGCAGCGCCTCCTTTGAAACCGGTGCGGTCACAAGCGCGGAAACCTCTCCCTCTTTCAACATCTTCAATCCGATTTCCAGCGCCGTCAGTGCCGACTCACCGCATTTTTTCTGCACCCTGCCATAATCAAATCTGCCCAGAGGTCCGGTGTCAATTACCATCTCAAGGTTAAAACTCAAATCAAACCTTTCTGCCTCTCTTTCCAGCACCGCCCTTGAACCGATGACCACAGCATCTCTGAACCTCAATTGCGCCAGCGCCTTTACGACAATCTCCGGACCGATTCCTGCCGGGTCACCGATGGTAATTCCGATGGGCTTTGAACTGCTGTCAGACGTAGACCCGTGATCCATTTTTTTAATAGTGGCTCAATGTGCCCGAACGTCTCGTCCAGCGGTCAATTAACATGAAAACCAAAAGTCCGAACCCAACCCATAGCAGTGACAGAAGGCCGAGCCGGAGAAAGGCATCCCTGAGCGTGAAGTCAATCTTTTCACCCATCAGAAAATGGCGCGCGGTCAAAATGCCATAGGTGGTGGGCACAAACTGTGCCAGCTTCTGCATAAACACCGGCAGCACCGTTAGGGGATAGGCGATTGGTGTCAGAATCATCATAATACTGGACAGCGCCTCGCTCACCAGCCAGCCCTGCTTGAAGATCAGGGTGAAACTGGCCATAAACATCCCGATACCGTAAAGCGCAACCAGCATCAGGCCGATGACGAGAATTGTCGGCAAAAGTCCAATCGGGTTAATCTTCAGGCTGAAAACCAAAAGGATGAACCCAATCTGAACCGCAATCATCAAAAGTTGATGCAGGATTGAGTGCATTGACATTCCCATCGTGAAAACCCAGCGCGGCACCGGTGCGGCAAAGACCGATTCCAGCGTGCCGTAGAACTGCTCTTTGCGCAAACTGAACCCCATTGCCCAGAGCGCCATATTCAGAAACCCGATGAACAGGTAGCCCAGGGTGATGAAGGTAATGATGTCCGAGGTCCCGACCAGGCGCAGAAGGTTTTCTGACTGCCTGCCGCCCACCAGCGCCACCCCGTATAAGAGATAGGGTAGAAGATAAACCACCGGGTCGATCAGCCCGCGGGCAAAATCCGCCTTATAGGTCAACTCTAATTTCCACTCCTTGATATTCTCTGCCCAGACCGCAGCCGCGTAATGCCTAATTCTCTTCATCCACCTGTCAAGGCTTGGCATCAGTGCATCCCCACCGTTCCGTCGCGCCTGGTCTTTTTCTCGAGATAGAGAAAGAGGAAATAACCGGCTACCAAAAGCACAGCATCCATTAGCAAGAGAATAAGGACAGTCTGATACAGATTCACATCAGTTTTGTTTAACAGAATTATCCCTCTAATTGCCACCAGCGCCCAGGTCAGGGGAATCAAGGTCGAAACAAATGCGGTAATCGGATTAACCTGCACCGGGTACCGAATGGGCGAAAAGAGAAAGAATATCCACTCTAAGGTATGGACCCAGCCATGCACCTCCTTGATTAACAAAGTAAACCCGGCAAAGGCAATCGCAAACCCGTAAAAGCCAATCATCAAAAGCACCACCAAAAGCAACACCGGTAGGACCTTTGCGAGTGTGAACTGAACCCCGAAAAACAGCGCGATAATGAGCGCCTGAAAAAATACCATTACGCTTGACCATGCCCATTCTGCCAATGTCTTGCCAATGAGAATTACCAGGGGATGTGTGGGCGAGGCGATGATATATTCCATCGTACCCCAGTAGGTTTCCTCGCGCAAAGAGTTACCCACGCCCCAGAGTGCGGAAAAGACAAAGGTGGAAATCATTGCGCCGATCAACACAAACGCCAAATAATTGCCCGAACCTGTAAGTTGCCGAAAAGCCTCGCTTGAGCCGCTGCCAACCAGCGCCTTGCCTTGAAAAACAAACGGCAGAACCCAAAGGAGGGGGAAAATCGCCCAGAAGACAATCATAATCGGATAGGAAAACCAGATGCGCATACTCTTGACAAATTCCGCACCAACAACCTGCAATTCCGTGCGCAAACGCCTGGGTGCCATTTAAACTATCCCCCTCACGCCGAATCTGGCTCTTGGGTTGTATCCTCGCCTAAGGATGTCCCGGTCATATAGATAAATACATCCTCAAGGGTCGGTTCCTTGACATCAATACCCAAAATCCGTGCCTGCGAACGGAGACTCTCAATTACCTCACTCAACACCCGTTCCGCACGCGGGGCAACAATCCGCAAGGTGGTAATACCATCGTTGAACTCTGCCTGCACTCGCTCAATCCCGTCAAGGTTTTTCACCTGGGTAATATCAGGCTGTCCCTGACAACGCACCTCCATCACCTCGGTATGGGGGATATCCTTCTTGTACTGCTCGGGTGTCTTGGTGCCCACAATCCTGCCTCTGTTGATAAAGGCGATGCGGTCGCACAGTTCATCCGCCTCGTCCATATAATGGGTGGTTAAAAGAATTGTCTTTTGCTGTTTTTGGTTCAACTCCTCCTTGATGAACTGCCGGACAAACCTGCCAAACTGCGGGTCAAGACCAAGGGTCGGTTCATCCAAAAGCAGAATCCGCGGGTCATGCACGAGCGCCCGCGCCAGACTCACCTTCTGCTTCATCCCTGATGAGTAGCGCTCCAGCCGTTCATTGGCAACATCCTTCAGGCCTAACAGTTCTAACAGATAGTCAATTCTTTTGTCCCTTTCCTTGCCAGTCAAGCCATAAAGTGCGGCGAAGAAACGCAGATTATCCCGGGCAGAAAGTTTCCAGTAAAGCGTACGCTCACCCGAGGTCAAAAGCCCGATACACTGCCGGCAGAACAGCGAATCCTTAAATGCATCCTGCCCGAAAATCCGAATCATCCCCGCATCTGGAATCAACAGTGTTGCGATGCAACGCACTAGCGTGGTCTTACCCGCTCCATTCGGACCTAACAGCCCAAACAGTTCACCCGGCTGGATGGTAAGAGTTGCATCATCAACCGCTCTCACAAAACGCCTTTTCAGCCCCCGCCCCCTTCGGAACTGCTTCACTACACCCTGACAATCAAGCGCTGGCACCCTTCTGCTCTCGCTTTTCACTGCGCTCATCTATACCTTTCTACCGTTTCCTTGATTAGCTTTTCTATTTTATCAGCCGCGCCATCCCATGTCCACTGCCGTGCCCAAGAAACCGCCTGAGCACTCAGCCGGTTGCGCAGCGCCTCATCAGTTAGCAATAAATCAATCTTTGCTGCCATCTGGACAATATCACCATAATCATAAAAAAACCCGTTAACCCCATCCCGTGACGAATCAACTAACCCCGGTGAACGGGCAACAACCACCGGCGTCCCGCAGGCATTTGCCTCAATCACAATCAATCCCCACCCCTCTTTAATTGAACTCTCCACCAGAACCGCACTGCGCCGATACCATTGAATCTTCTCCTCTTCCGGCACAAATCCCGTAAAAACAACCGTATCATCCAGCCCCAACTTCCGGCTGAGCCGCTCAAGCCGCGTTAGGTCATCGCCCGTCCCCACCACCACTACCCTGATCACCCTTCCCTTCTTTTTCAAGAGGCGGACGGCATAAAGTAAATGGTCAGTTGACTTATATTTCTTCAGCCTGCCCACATGGAGAACAACCGGCTCCTTTTTCACCTGCGGGTCAGGTTGATACCGCTCAAAATCTGTTCCCGGCGGAACAACCGTAATTCTTTCCTGGGCAATGCCCATCCGCACCAAATCCATTTTTGAACTCTCGGAAAGCACCGCAAACAGACACCACTTGTAGGCAAGGGGAATGAGGCTTTCGGTCAAATACACATAAAGGGCAAGCGGCGCGACTGCCTCCCGGAAAATACTCTTCCGGAAAAGATGCATCAAAAGAACCAGCACCGGCTTATCGGTAAACCAAGGCGAATAAAACGGAATCTTATTGAGGTCATCAATGACGATGTCAAAATTACCTTCTCTAACCAGTGTGCCAATCTGCCGGTATACCGTCCAGTTAAATGTCCATTTCCCTCCCATCCTCATAACCCTGACGCCCTCAATATCCTCCTCTGATTTTGAACCGTCAAACCGTTCGGCAAACAGCGTTACCTCGTGTCCACGCCTCACCAGCCGCCGGCAGATTTCCTGCAGATAAATCTCTGCCCCACCTGCGAGCGGGTTCTTAATACACCGCCAGTTCACAACTAAAATCCGCATAGGTGCTTATCTTAAACCCATAAACCCCAACGGTCAAGTGAACACCGTTCTCCTCACACGCTATTGACTTCTATGCATCATTTAACAAAATAGAGTAGTGAAGATATGGTTGTTGCTCTTAGCCATAATGCCGGGGCTTGCGCTTTTGCTCTTTTTCTATTTCCGCGACCGCTATAAAAAAGAACCACTCTGGCCCATCTTCCTTGCCTTTCTCCTTGGTGCGTTCGTGCTCCTGCCGGCAGCGGCAACATCTGGCCTGGTTCAGCGTCTTACCGGCTGGTATTCCCTGAAACCCAACCTCCTCACAATTTTCCTCGGCTCGTTTTTTATCGCCGGTCTAATAGAGGAAGGCTGGAAATTCTTTATTGTCCGCTTATATTGCTATCACCGCCCAGAGTTTGACGAACCCTATGACGGCATAATGTATTCAACCGCAGTTGCCTTAGGCTTTGCCACCCTGGAAAACTTCCTTTATGTGTTCAGCCCCGGTGTCCTTGGTGGCTTGGGCACCGGCATATTAAGGGCATTCCTCGCTGTACCCAGCCACGCCTTTTACGGCGTCTTGATGGGCTATTTCCTCGGCGAGGCAAAATTTGCGAAAACAACCGTTGAAGCAAATTTTTTCGCCCTTATCGGATTGGGGCTGGCAGTCGTCGCCCATGGCATTTATGATTTTCTGGTCATCGCCCTGCCCCATCGCCCTTTGTTGACCTGGAGTCTGATTGTCTTTTCTTTTCTGGTCTGGGTGGTTTTCTTTGAAGCCAGCAGGCACCAGGCAGAGAAATCACCGCGGCGCAACGCCGAGCTTGCCCGGTTTTCCGAAAAGGAGTCAAAAGAGCAAAGCCCCGATGGAACGAGCCCGACTGAAAAGTAATAGCAGTTCAGGTAATCATCGGTTCACCCGTGGTTTCACAGGTATCAGCGGTATGATGTTCAAGCCATTTGATGAGTTCGCTCAAGCGGGCATAGGCAAGGCAGATTGAGGTATCGGCGGCGCCGTAGTAAACCCTGATTGTCTCGCGGTCCTGTTCGAGAACACTGCCGCAGGGGAAAACTACTCCGTTGACATCACCCAGCCTCTCGTAGGGCATTACCGGTCCAAAAATCCACTCAGTGCTCCGACGCGCACAGCGCCAGGGGTGTTGTAAGTCAAGAAGCGCCAGCCCGACCCGGTAGATTGAGCCACCGGGAGTTTCTTTGACGCCGTGGTAAAGCATTAGCCAGCCTTTTGCGGTTTCAATCGGCGGTGCTGCCAGCCCGACCCGGCTCGCATCCCACCAGGCACCCTGGCGTGCGGGTATCACGAGGTGATGTCTGCCCCAGTGAATCAGGTCCGGGGACTGGGAGATATAGATGTGGGCACCGAGTGATGTTGTTGGACGATGAATCATCAGCCAGTAGCCGTTAAAGCGCCTGGGCAGGAGTGCCGCATCTTTGTCTGCTGGCGGCATTACTACCCCTAAACGCTCAAAGTTTTTAAAGTCCTGTGTGAGTGCGAGCGCCACTGCCGGACCCGCGCGGGAATAGGCGGTATATGTGATCGCATATTTTTTAAGTTCCTCTACGCAGGTAATGCGCGGATCCTCTATCCCCCAAATCTCTTCCGGATGATTTACCGGGTCCGGAACAAATGTAGGGATAGGGTCAATCCGCCAGTCGTCTATGCCGTTGTGAGAGCGGGCAACACAGAGATGGGAGATTCCGCTGCGGTCTTCAACCCGACAGAGAAGCAGGGTTGTGCCATCAGGCAGCAGCACCGCACCCGGGTTGAATACCGTGTTAACTGTATAGGGCCAGTCAGCCGCGGTAAGAATCGGATTTTTCTCATAACGGTTCAGGAGTAGTTGTCGGTCCCCGCTCATCGGTTATCAGTTGGTGACTGGGCGGCGTACATCGTCAAAAGCGAGGCAAGGAAAGACAGTGTTGCCTCTGCCCCTTCATTGCCGTTAACTCCATCCGGATGGAGCCCGTCATGGCAACCACCTGTCGCATAGTCATATAAAGGCAATCCCAAGTCATTTCTACCCAAGAACCATTCAAACGCCCGGCGCATCTCTTCACGCCACCTCGGTTCGTGCGTAACCAGATATGCCTGATAGCAGGCTTCCACTGCGCAGTGCGCCTCAATAGGTTGCTGGTCAAAACGGGCGCGGGCAGAGCCACGATTCCAGCCGGTATTGGCAATTGGTATGAAATGGCCTTGCTCTGCGGTCTGAACCTTTATGAGCCAGCCCAAGGACTCAAGCCCGGCATCAAACAACTCCTTTTTCTTTAAATCCCTGCCCGCTACAATCAGCGCCTCGCTGAGCCGGGCATTGCCATAGGCAAGGACCGGCTCAAACCAGCGCCAGGCTTCGGCAGTATTGGCTTTGTATAACTGGTAGAGCCTTTCGGCAAGCAGTTCTCGAAAACGCCGGGCATTGCTGTCCCCAGGAAACCGCTTATTATACGCACAAAGACCAAGCAGGGTATATGCCCAGGCACGCGGACTGGTGAAAAGTTCAACCGCAGGCAACCCTGCTGAAAAAAGATTCATTGCAAGAGCAGCCACCCCTTCTTCCGTAGCCGCAGCAACCGCATAGCCCAGAGCCCAGAGCGCCCGGCCGTGACTGTCCTCAGAACCACACTCCTCAATCCAGCGCCGGTCATACGAAAGGATGTTGCGGAAACGGCTGTTTTGCCGGTTGAAGGCAAAATCAACAAACGCCAAATAGCGCCTCACCAGCCGGTTTAAAAGGCTTTTCTCCTCCTGGATTTCCCGGGCACGGAGCGCCACCAGAAGCGCCCGGGCATTGTCATCCGTAGTGTACCCTTCACTCAAATTGGGCACAATCCGACGGCAGTGCTGTAAGATGCCGGTGTCATCGGTGAGCGTGAGTAAATGGTTAAGATTGAGTTCGGGCAGTTCGATATCCAAAGGGTCGGTGGTCTGCGCTGGTGGATATAAAACCACCGGTGCGCGCATCCTTTCTTCAGCTGCCCGTTGAAAAGTGTCAAGGTAGGCGCGCGCCACCTCCTTCCAAATCATCTTTCTGCCAAAGGCATAGGCGCGCTTGCGCATCGCATGACGCTCACCCTCCTGCTCAAACAACTGGATTATCATCTCCGCAAGCGCCTGCCCGTCCCGAAACGGCACCAGTTTGCCCCTGCCATCACTAAGCATCTCTTCAGCATACCAGTAAGGGGTTGAAACCACCGCCTTGCCCACACCCATTGAATAGGCAAGAGTTCCGGAAACAATCTGCTGGGGATTGAGATACGGGGTCACATAGATATCTGCCGCACCTAAGAACCGGCACAGTTCCTCCAAACTGACATAGCGGTTGTGAAAGATGATATTGGAAGCAACATTCAATTCCCTTGCCCGGCGCTGAAGGCCGAGCCGGTACCCCTCACCCTGCTCCCGTTTGACATCGGGATGGGTAACACCAAGGACAATATAGACCACATCCGGAAAACGCCTGACAATCACCGGCAGGGCATCAATCATATACTCAATCCCCTTGTTGGGCGAGAGCAACCCGAAGGTCAGAATCACCCGCCGGCCCTCAACACCAAACAGGTCCTTGTAATAGTTCGGGTCAACAAAGGGCATATCCGGAATGCCGTGATGAATCAGGTCAATCTTGGCTTCCGGCACCTGGTAGACCTCCCGGAGAAACCTCACCGCCCGCTCACTCATCACCACCACCCGCTCGGAAATCCGGCAGATTTCCTCCATAACCTGGCGCTGTTGCTCATCCGGCTCGGCAAGGACAGTATGCAGGGTCGTAACCACCGGCATTCTCAGCCGGCGGAGCGCAATAAGAATATGGCCGCCTGCTATTCCACCGAAAATCCCGTACTCGTGCTGCAGAGAGGTTAAATCCACCCGGGTCATATTCAGAAACTCCGCCAGCTGGCGATAATAGTCCTTATTGTTCTGCGCTACCTCAAACCGCACCCTTTCCGGATAAGGGTAACCCTCGGACGTATCATTCAACGCCACCACCAGACAGTCAAGCTCCTGCGCCTCATGCACAACCGACTCGCACAAATCTGAAGTAAAGGTGGCAATGCCACAGCGCCGCGGGATATAGGTGCCAATAAAGGCGACCTTGTTAAACGGATATTTGCCGCGCATTAAGTAATAAGTTTAGCCGCCATTATGCAAATGTCAATATCAGATGCGGTTCGCCCGGGCAAACTCAATTATCGCCTGGTCAGAAAAGGGGTGGTTGCCCAGATTGAGGAGCACATCCCCGGGCAGGGTCAGATGATGGGCACCGGCAAGAAATGCATCCACTGCCTCGGCTGGACTTTTAATGCTCGCCGCAACAATCTCCACTGGCTTGCCCGTGACCCTGATTACCTCCAGCATCTCCCGGACCAGTTTCAGCCCGTCACCCAAGAGCCTGGTTGCCCGATTGACATAAGGGATCACATAACTGCAACCGGACTCTATTGCCAAAAGGGTCTGATAAGCGCTGAAGACCGCAGTTGCCGCACAGGGAATCTCCGGCACCAGTCGGGTTACCAGCATCATATTCTCGGTGGTCATCGGAATCTTCAGAACCACCTTGTCCGGTGCGATGTTAAAGAACTCCTGTGCCTCCCTTCCCCGGTCGGCTAATGTCTTGGCGCTCAACTGATAAAAGACCGGTCCAGGCACAACCCGGCAAATCTCACCGATCACCCTCATCGGCTCTAACCCAGCCTTTGCCAGCAATGCAGGATTGGTGGTGCAACCCCGCACAAAACCAAGTTCCACCGCCCTTTTCACCTCCTCAATGCTGGCACTGTCAATAAATATCATCCTGCCTCCCTTAAAAACCGCTCCACATCAGCCCTTTTCGGCATTGACGGCTCCGCGCCCAAAACCGAGCAGGCAAGTGCACCGCAGGCATTGGCAAAACGCACCGCCTCATCAACTGCTTTTCCTTCAGCAAAACTGACCGCCAGCCCGGCACGAAAGGCATCGCCGGCA
>CAZNRV010000256.1:0-10936 GCA_964575495.1 uncultured bacterium | reverse complement strand
AATTTAAACTTTGTTTTGAGCTGAGATTTTGACATAAGGAGGAAAGGAAAATGGCTAAGGCAAAGTTCGAACGGAAGAAGCCGCATGTCAATGTTGGGACCATTGGTCATGTCGACCATGGTAAGACCTGTTTGACTTCGGCAATTACAAAGGTGTTGGCGACGAAAGGGCTGGCAAGTTATATGACCTATGACCAGGTGGCAAAGGCAAGTGAGGCCCACGGTCGCCGTGACGAGACGAAGATTTTGACAATTGCGGTCTCGCACGTTGAGTATGAAAGTGAAAAGCGGCATTATGCCCATATTGACTGTCCGGGGCATGCCGACTATATCAAGAATATGATTACCGGCGCGGCGCAGATGGATGGCGCCATTCTGGTTGTCTCGGCAGCAGATGGTCCGATGCCCCAGACAACCGAACATGTGCTTTTGGCAAGGCAGGTTAATGTGCCGGCAATTGTAGTTTATCTTAATAAAATCGACCTAGTTGATGACCCGGATTTGGTTGAACTGGTGGTTGAGGAGATTAAGGATATCCTTAATAAGTACGGATTTCCCGGTGATAAGACACCCATCATTCGTGGCAGCGCATTGAAGGCTTTGCAGGAGGATTCTGGTCCGAATGTGGATTCAATCTGGGAGCTGATGAAGGCGCTGGATGATTTCATTCCTGAGCCGGTGCGTGATGTTGACAAGCCTTTCTTGATGCCGATTGAGGACATCTTCTCAATTACCGGGCGTGGCACCGTTGTGACCGGCAGGGTTGAGCGCGGTGTCTTGAAGCCTAACACCGAGGTTGAAATTGTCGGATTCGGCAAGCATGATAAGGTGGTTGTAACCAGCATTGAGATGTTCCGTAAGATTCTCGATGACGCCCGGGCGGGTGATAATGTCGGACTGCTCTTGCGTGGGGTGGCAAAAGAAGAGGTGGAACGAGGAATGGTCATTGCAGCACCTGGCTCCATCAAGCCCCACAAGAAGTTCAAGGCAGAGGTTTATGTGCTTACCAAGGAGGAGGGTGGCAGACATACACCATTCTTCCCTGGTTACCGGCCCCAGTTCTACATCCGGACCACCGATGTTACTGGCACGGTGCAGTTGCCGGCCGGTGTGGAGATGGTTATGCCCGGCGACCATGTGACGATGGAGATTGAATTGATTGCACCGGTGGCGCTGGAGCAGAACTCCAAGTTCGCCATCCGCGAGGGTGGCAGAACTGTCGGTGCGGGCACCGTTGTTGAGGTAATCGAGTAGGCATATGCGGGTATTTGTGACGCTTGCCTGTGCAGAGTGCAAAAATCGGAACTACCATACCGATAAGAATAAGAAGAAGACCCAGCGGCTGGAGATTAAAAAGTTCTGTCCAGTCTGCCGGAAACATACAGTTCATAAGGAGGTTAAATAGGCCAGTAGCTCTAACGGTAGAGCGGCGGACTCCAAATCCGTAGGATGGGGGTTCAAATCCCTCCTGGCCTGGAAAAGATTAAATGAGACTCTGGAAGCGAATAAGAGAGTTCATTGTCGATGTAATTTCTGAAATGAAAAAGGTTTCTTGGATAAAAGCCAAGGAGCTTTGGAAAACTACATTGGTGGTGATTATTTTTTCGAGTGTGCTGGCTGTTTTCATCGGGCTATGTGATTTCTTCTTTTCCCGGTTGCTAGCGCTGATTCTAAGGTAGAGCCAAGGGCGATGAAGTTTTTTGTTGTGCACACATATACTGGCAGGGAGCGCAAGGTTAAGGAGCTTTTGGAGAAAATGATTGAAGCACAGGGGAAAAAGGAGCTGTTTGGTAGGGTGATTCTACCGGCGGAGAAAGTGGCAAGGGTGCGAAAGGCAAAGATTGTTACTGAGGAGAAGCGGCTTTATCCGGGCTATATCGTTGTGGAGATGGAACCAACCGAGGAGGCGCTGAAGCTGGTGACATCGATTCCTGGTGTGACTCACATTTTAGGAACCAGGAAAGAGCCGCTCGCATTGAACGAGAGTGAGGTGGCTGCCATGCTTGAACAGATTGAGCAGGGCAGGGCTAAGATTGAACCTGAGGCACCTTTTGAAAAAGGAGAAACTGTAAAGGTTACGAAGGGTCCATTTGCTGGTTTTACCGGCACGGTTGAAGAGATTATGAGTGAGCGCCGTCGGGTTAAGGTAATGGTGACGATATTCGGTAGGCCCACACCAATTGACCTTGATTTTCTTGAGGTGCAGCCGATTTAGAGAGGAGTTTTGTTTATGGCGAAAAAAGTTGTAGCAGTGGTTAAACTCCAGATACCAGCGGGACAGGCTACTGCAGCGCCGCCGGTTGGTCCGGCGCTGGGTCAGCACGGGGTGAACATCGCCGAGTTCATCCGTGCTTTTAACGAGGCAACAAAGAAGGAGCCACCGGGAATGCTGATTCCGGTTGTTTTGACTATTTATTCTGACCGGAAGTTTAGTTTTGTGACCAAAAGCCCACCAGCGGCGGTTCTGCTCAAACAGGCGGCAGGTCTGGCAAAGGGTTCGTCAGAACCGAACCGGGCAAAGGTCGGGGTAGTGAGCCGGGCGGCAATTCGTGAGATTGCGCAGAGGAAGCTAAAGGACCTGAATGCAATGGATATCGAAGGCGCGATGAAAATCATTGAAGGGACCGCACGGGCGATGGGATTGACAGTTGAAGAGAAATAGGAGGAGATTCGGGAATGGGTGTTGAACATAAAATGGTAAGCAGACATCACAGTAAGCGCTACCGGGCGCTCGTTGAGAAGATTGACCGGTTTAGGATTTATTCGCTCGCCGAGGCGGTGCGGCTGGTAAAAGAGAATGCCAGTGCCAAGTTTGATGAGTCGGTAGAGGTTGCGGTCAGGCTCGGAATTGACCCTAAGAAACAGGAACAAACAGTGGCAGGTTCGGTAAGTCTGCCGCATGGAACCGGCAAGAAGGTGCGAGTTTTGGCATTTGTCAAGGGTGATAAGGTGGATGAGGCGCAGGCGGCGAGCGCAGATTATGTCGGGTTCGAGGATTTGATTGAAAAGATTAGCTCGGGATGGACCGATTTTGATGTGGCGGTGGCAACGCCGGACACAATGGCAGCGGTTGGGAGGTTGGGTAAGATTTTAGGTCCGAAGGGTTTGATGCCCTCACCCAAGACCCAGACGGTCACATTTGAAATCGGGGCGGCAATTAAGGCGCTTAAGGCGGGCAGGATTAATTACCGCAATGACAAAACCGGCAATGTGCATGTGGTGGTGGGCAAGGTTTCTTTTGAATCGCAGCAACTGATTGAGAATATTCAGACAGTCATTCGCGAGTTGATGAGAAATAAGCCGGCAACGGCTAAGGGGCAGTTTATCCGCAAGGTGGTGTTGTCATCAACGATGGGTGTGGGCGTGCGCATTGATGCGAAGGAATTTTCTGAGTCTTCAAAACGCGAGGTGTAATGTGGGAAAGGAAGAGAAGGTTAAGGTCGTAGAGCAGTTAAAGGAAAAAATTAAGCGGTCGAATGCGGTCTATTTTGTGGATTTTACCGGCGTTCCCGCCAATGATTTTAACGATTTTCGGCGCATGGCAAGGCAACGGGGTATAACTATCAAGGTAGTTAAAAATCAGCTGGCGCTGCGGGCGCTTGAAGAGTTGGGCGTGCCGCAAGACATTGAAATGGTGCTTAAGGGGCCGACAGGGGTTATTTTTGCTGAGGATGATCCGGTGGCGCCAGCACGCCTTTTAAGAGAATTAGAGGGTAGAATCGGCGCTCTCAAATTCAAAGGGGCTTATTTAGAGAAAAACATCTACCTTGCAGGGCATTTTGCCTTCCTTGCAAGTCTGCGGACAAAAGAGGAGCTCCGCGGAGAGTTGGTGGGGGTGCTTGCGGGTCCGATTTCTGGGCTTGTGGGTGTCCTTGAGGGGCTCCTGAGTGAATTGGTCTGGATCTTTGATGGGATGCAAAGGCGCCCGCAAATGGCAGCAGGAGCTTAAGGAGAATGGTTCTTAGTTCTTGGTTCCCAGTTGTCCGAACTATGAACCCCGAACCGAGAACCTGGAACCTTTCCGGGAACTTGGAAAGATTTGGATGAGTATTAATACAGAACCAAGGAGGAAACAATGTCAGAAGATAAGGTTCAGCAGTTAATTGCCTTGATAGAAGGTTTGACCGTAACAGAACTGGCTGCACTTGTGAAAGAACTCAAAGATAAATTTGGTGTCAGTGCCCCAGCGTTTGTTGCTGGTGTGGCGGCACCGCAAGCACCTGGTGGCGGTGCCGGAGTGGAGGCGAAGGCAGAGGAGAAAACAGAGTTTCAGGTGACACTGGTGGCGGTAGGCGACAAAAAGATTCAGGTGTTGAAGGAACTGCGTGCCCTGACACAGTTAGGACTGAAAGAGGCAAAGGACATAATTGAAAAGACCCCGAGCGTGATCAAGGAGAATGTCAGCCGCGAAGAGGCGGAGCGTCTCAAGGCAAAACTTGAGGAGGTTGGTGCAAAAGTGGAGATAAAATGAAGACGGAAGACGGAAGACCGAAGACGGAAGACCGAAGTCTGAGTTTCTGTCCCCCCTCTACCTCTACCTCTACCTCTACCTTTACCTCAACCTGTTCTCTATGATTAAGGATTTTGGCAAGAGCCGTTTTGTCCTTGATATCCCTGACCTTCTGTCCTTGCAGCGGGAGTCATTCCTTGACTTTACCCAGCACTCAATCCCGGCTAATGAGCGCAAGCCTGTTGGGCTTGAAGGGGTACTCCGCGAGATGTTTCCTATTATTGACGAGCACAAAAACTTTCGTCTTGACTATGTCCGTTACGACTTAGGCGAGCCCAGATACTCACCAGACGAAGCCATCGCCCGGGGTGCGACCTATGCCCTGCCCTTAAAAGTCTTATTCCGGCTGACCAGGCACGGATTTGGAAAACAGGCGGGTGAGGTCAGGGATGCGATTGAACAGGAGGTCTACTTCTGTGACCTCCCCTGGATGACCGCAAACGGTTCCTTCATCATCAACGGCGTTGAACGTGTCATCGTCAGCCAACTCCATCGTTCCCCGGGCGTCTACTTTGCCCGTGAAGGCGATGAACTCTCCGCGCTCCTGGTCCCCTTACGCGGGGCATGGTTTGAACTTGTCATTGACAAAAATCAGACCCTCTTAGCTGTACTTGACCGCAAACGCAGACTCTCAGCCGCAACCTTCCTTACCGCATTAGGCTGCACCCATGCGGACCTCCTGAAAAAACTGTTCAAGACCGAAATACACGAACTCAAACCCGGCTATGTCCTTGCCGACGACATCCGGGACGACCAGCACACACTACTTGCAAAAGCCGGTGAAACGCTCAGCGACGGCTTGGTCGAACTCCTCCGCTCCAAAGCCGTTCACACGGCGCTCCTTATCCCTCCTGATCAGCCCGGACTGAACATCATAACAAACACCATCCGGGCAGACCGCTCCACCTCCAGAGAAGATGCGATCAAACGCATCTACTACCGCCTCCGCTCAATTGCGCCCCATTCAATACAAATAGCCCAGGCCCTCATCACCGGCATACTATTTGACCCGCGCCGCTTCGACCTCGGTGCGGTCGGCAGACATAAACTCAACCACACCCTACTCCTCAAACACCCTCCCTCAACCTCAACCTCTCTCCAGCTCTCTGACATCCTCGCCATCATTGATAAACTCCTCAAACTCGCTGAAGACGCCCAACTCTACACCATCCGTCTCCCCCTTCCCAGTTCCCAGTTCCCACTTTCCAGTTCCAAGAACCAAGAACCATCCGCGCTTGAACTCCTCAAAACACACGGAATAGAACCCGACGCCACAATACCGATTGACCATCGCGATGAACTCCACCTCATCTTCAAAACCCACGACCACGCCCTAACTGCCCAACAACTACTAACTAAGGCAGGGTTCAAACCAACCCCAGAAAACCTCCGGTACCAGACCGACGACATTGACCACCTATCCAGCCGCCGGGTAAAACGGCTTGGTGAACTCCTTGAAAACCAGTTTCGGGCAGCCCTCGCTCAACTTGCCCAGAACATCAAAGAACGTGCCGCCTTCATCAACGAAACCTCACTCCTCCCCCAGGAACTAATCAACACCCGGGTTGTTGCCAATGCGATAATGCAATTCTTCACCTCAAGCCAGCTCTGCCAGTTTATGGAACAGACCAACCCCCTTGCTGAACTCACGCACAAACGTCGGATCTCCACCCTTGGACCTGGCGGCTTGACCAAAGAAACTGCGGGATTTGAGGTCCGTGATGTCCATTACTCGCACTACGGCAGGATTTGCCCTATTGAGACTCCTGAAGGACCCAATATCGGACTCATTGCCACAGTTGCCACCTATGCCCGGGTTGACCACTATGGCTTCATCTCCACACCCTACTGGCGGGTCCAGCATGAAACGGCCGCTCATCGGGTCATAATGGGCAAAGGCAAAGAGGTTTACCTCACTCCAGAACAGGAAGAGCGCTACACAATCGCTCAGGCAACAACCGAACTCCTTCCTGATGGCAGATTTGCCCAGCCGGAAGTTATCTGCCGGCGCCGTGGTGATGTTGTCGTTGTCCCGGTTGACCAGGTTGACTTTATGGATGTGTCCCCAAAACAGCTCTTTGCGCCCTCTACCATAATGATTCCATTCCTTGAACATGACGATGCGGACCGCGCATTAATGGGTGCGAACATGCAACGCCAGGCGGTCCCGCTATTACTCCCGGAAAAGCCCATAGTCGCGACTGGTGTTGAAGCAAAATTTGCCCAGGAGTCAGGCGCGGTTCTAATAGCCCAGGAAGATGGGGTCGTAACCAGGGTTGATGCACGGACAATCCTTATCCGCACCGACCAGGGGTTGGTAGAACACAAACTTACAAAATTCCGCAAATCCAACCAATACACCTGCCTAAACCAGCGTCCGGTTGTTCGTGCTGGCGACACTGTCAAAAAAGGCGATATCCTCGCAGATGGACCGGCAACCGATGGAGGTCAACTCGCATTGGGCAGAAATGTGCTGGTTGCCTTTGTTCCCTGGCGCGGGTACAATTACGAAGATGCCATCGTCATATCTGAACAACTTTTGCAACAAGACGCCTACACCTCTATCTCCATCTTAGAGTTTGAAATTCAGGCGCGTGAAACCCGGCTCGGACCAGAGACCATAACCCGGGACATTCCGGGCGCAACAGAAGAAGAACTTAAAAACTTGGACGAATTCGGGATTATCCGCATCGGTGCTGAAGTCGGACCTGGCGACATCCTTGTTGGCAGAATTACGCCCAAAGGTGAAACCGAGTACACCCCGGAAGAACGCTTGCTCAGGGCAATCTTCGGAGAAAAGGCGGCAAATGTCAAAGACACATCTCTAAGGGTTGAGCCGGGCGTATTCGGCACAGTCATTGACCGCCGCATCCTCTCGCGGAAACTGTCCGACCCCTTAACCCGGCGCCTGGAAAAAGACCGCCTCGACCAGGCAAGCGAGCGCTACGAAATGAAAAAACAGTTCTACACAATGCGCCGCGACGAAAAACTCCGCTCAATTCTCCATAACCACAAAGCCGCTGCCAATGCTAAAACCGCCTCAGGCAAAACCATCCTCAAGGGCGGTCAAACAATGGACGACGATTTTCTCAACTCCGAACACTTCTCTCAGATTATCAACTTCGTCCAACTAGTCTCCAACCCGAGACTCCAGGACCAAATCAATGCCATCCTTGAAGAATACCGCTCACAACTCGCAAAAGCCCAGGAGGAAAAACAGACAGAACAAGAACGCATTGCGCGTGGAGACGAACTGCCCCATGGGGTTCTACGCTCGGTCACCCTCTTCATCGCCCAGAAACGCCGCCTCTCAGTCGGCGACAAAATGGCTGGGAGACATGGGAACAAAGGCGTGGTTTCCAAAATCCTGCCAGTTGAAGATATGCCCTATATCGCGATGAATAACAAAGACACTGATGCCAGCACCGAAACGATCCGGGAGTTAAGGGGGGTGCCGGTGGATATGGTTCTCAACCCCTTGGGCGTTCCCTCACGGATGAATTTAGGCCAGGTCTTAGAGGCGCATTTAGGGTGGGCGGCAAAGATATCAGGTTATCAGGCGGTGTGTCCGGTCTTTGAAAGTGCCACACCTGCAGAGATAAAGGAGGAGTTGCGCCGGGCGGGTCTGCCTGAAGATGGCAAGGTTGTGCTATATGACGGCAGAACTGGAGAGCGCTTTCGAGGTAAGGTGATGGTGGGAGTGATGTATATGATGAAGTTGCTCCATATGGTTGACGACAAGATTCACGCCCGTTCCACAGGCAAGTATTCCCTTATTACCCAACAGCCGTTAGGTGGTAAGGCACAATTCGGGGGGCAGCGTTTCGGCGAGATGGAGGTCTGGGCTCTTGAGGCTTATGGAGCGGCGCATGCCCTGCAGGAGATGCTGACAATCAAGTCAGATGATGTTGAGGGCAGGAGCGCGCTTTATGACGCGCTGGTGAGGGGGAAGAATCCGCCCAGACCCAAGGCACCAGCATCCTTCTGGGTGCTGGTAAAGGAGTTGCAAGGGTTGGGGCTTGAGCTTGTCCCCGAGAGGGAAAAGAAGGGGTAATGGCAATGAACAGGGAGGCGGATAAAATGAGCAGCGAGCGGGATTTTGTCTACGACTTTGATTCACTGGTGTTGAAGATTGCTTCACCGGAGACGATTCGTTCCTGGTCAAATGGCGAGGTGCTGAAGCCTGAGACGATTAATTACAGAACCCAGAAGCCCGAGCGTGACGGCCTTTTCTGCGAGAGGATCTTCGGGCCGGTGAGGGATTATGAGTGCAATTGCGGCAAATATAAGAAGGTCCGGTACAAGGGGATTGTCTGCGACCGGTGCGGCGTGGAGGTGACGACATCGCAGGTCCGGCGCTACTGGATGGGTCATATTGAACTGATTGTGCCCGTGGCGCACACGCTTTTTTATCAGGTGCCGCCATCTAAGATCGGGCTAATCTTAGAGATGTCTATTAATGAGGTGGAGACGGTTTTGAATTATGAGGCATATGTGGTGGTTGAACCCGGGGCAAGCCCTTATAAGAAGAGGGAACTGCTTGGCGAGGATGCTTTTCGGGAAGCGATGCAAGTTCAGCGTTATGAAGGGTTTAAAGCGCTGACCGGTGCGGAGGCGCTGAGGGAACTGTTAAGACAGATAGAGTTAGATGACCTGACAGCGGAGTTGCGGGCAAGGATAAAGCACGAAACCTCAAGACGTTTTGCGCTTTTGCGCAGGCTGAGGGTTGTGGAGGCGTTCAGGAATTCCAATGCCCGGCCTGAATGGATGATTCTTGAGGTTCTGCCGGTTATCCCGCCTGATCTGCGTCCCCTGGTGCCTTTAGAGGGTGGGCGCTATGCCACTTCGGACTTGAATGACCTTTATAAACGGGTCATTGTCAGGAACAATCGGTTGCGGCATCTTGTCTCAATCGGTGCGCCTGAGATTATCTTAAAGAACGAGAAAAGGATGCTTCAGGATGCGGTGGATGCCTTATTCTCAAATGAGAGCAGGGCAAAGCCTGTGCGGGGCAGGGCAAACCGCCCGTTAAAATCGCTGTGCGAGGCATTACGGGGCAAACAGGGCAGGTTCAGACGTAATCTACTTGGAAAACGCGTTGACTACTCAGGCCGCTCGGTAATCGTTGTTGACCCGTCATTGAAACTCTATCAGTGTGCCCTTCCCAAGGAGATGGCGTTAGAGTTGTTCAAGCCGATGATACTCAGGCGTTTAGAAGAGAAAAAACTTGCTGACAGCGAGCGGGGTGCCAAACAGATGTATCGTTCTGAAGCGCCAGAAGTCTGGGAAGTCTTAGAGGAAGTTGTCAGGGACCATCCGGTTCTATTGAACCGTGCTCCGACCCTGCATCGGGTTTCGGTTGAGGCATTTTATCCCATTCTTTCCGAGCACCGGGCGATTGGGATTCATCCCTTGGTTTGTCCGCCCTTCAATGCTGATTTTGACGGCGATACGATGTCGGTTCATGTGCCGGTAACGCCTGAAGGGATTCTTGAAGCCTCGGTTCTTATGCTTGCGCCCAATAACATCCTCTCGCCTGCTCATGGCAGGCCTCTGATGGTTCCGTCCCAGGATGTGGTGGCAGGGATTTATTACCTTACCAAAGCCCCGAAGGCAAAAGACCCGGGACCGAAGACCGATGACGGACCCCGGGGTTCTGCCTCAACCTTTACCTCTACCTTTCCTGGTCCATGGTCTTTCTTTTCTGACTATGCTATCGTCCGTTCCTGCTATGATTTAGGCGAACTTGACCTGCACGACTGGATCCAGTTCCAAGTTCCAGGTTCCCAGTTCCCAGAACCAGGAACCAAGAACCAAAAACCAGGAACAATTCTGACCACCGTGGGCAGGGTGATTTTTAATGAGGTTCTGCCTGAGGAGTTGCGGTTTGTCAACGAACTTGTCAGCAAAGACAAACTCATCTCCTTGATTGACCGCTGTGTCCGGACCCTGGGTGTGGATCAAACTGTCAAACTCCTTGACGACCTCAAAGACCTGGGCTTTGAGATGGCGACTGTTTGTGGACTTTCCATCGGCATGGACGATGTGATAGTTCCCAAAGAAAAGCAAAGGATACTTGAGCGCAGCGATGCGGAGGTGCGCAAGGTGCAAAAGGCTTACGAGCGCGGGCTGATGACCGAATCCGAGAAATACAACAAGATTGTGAACACCTGGACTCTGGCAACCGCTGAGGTTGAAGAGGCACTGATGGCGCATCTCCGTGACGACCAGGATGGGTTGAACCCGGTCTATATCCTGATTGATTCTGGTGCCCGTGGTTCCCGCACTCAGGCTGCGCAGTTAGGCGGTATGCGCGGGTTGATGGCAAAGCCTCAGCGTCGCACTATCGGCGAAGAGGTAATTGAAACCCCGATAAAATCATCCTTCCGCGAAGGCTTATCGGTGTGGGAATACTTCATCTCCACCC
>CAZNRV010000255.1:0-18158 GCA_964575495.1 uncultured bacterium | reverse complement strand
AAGATGCCCTGCCTGAACAAGCAGAGCTCTTCGATGAGGTGATGGGACGCAACCGAGCAATTATCGCCCGTCTCAAGGGAATTGCCAGTAGAATCTTGGATTTAAACTCACGGACAAACCGAGAAAAGGTAGCAAGGGTTTTGATATTTATCGCCGAAACAGAAAACGAGCTTTTGGGGATCTACGAAGATATAATTGCCGAACTGTAATCAAGGACCCTCCTCGTAAATATCATCCTTTCCGTAATGATGAAGCAGGTTGTATTGTCTTAATGTATCCGGGTCAAGCGGGCTATAGAAAAGAGCGATGCAGTAATTTGGTGAGTAGGCAATTTCATTGTGTACGATTATGGGACTGCACTGACGGACAACCACCTCACCCTGTGCGCCACCGCCGCCGGCATATAGCACCTGGCAGCGCTCTAAGATAGTGCCGCTGCGTGTAAACACACCAAAATCTATCCCCAGCCAGCAACCAGCAGAGTCAACCTCACCGGTAAAAAAAATCGAATCCGGAATGCCCTGCGCGACCAGTTTTCCCGGCTCCCTTTCCCCTACCCTTATTCCAGAGTTACAGCTAAATATCAACCTCACCCCTGACCCAATATAAAGACTGGGTGCAAATCCCGAGCCCACATCAACAATCCCATTGACTCTATAAGCCACACCCTGATTCCCCCAATTGGCATCCTGAAATATCGTATCTCCAGCAACATCAATAAAATCCTTTTGATTAAAAACCAACTGATTACCCCAACCGAGCGTGCCCACATAACGGGCTTCAATGTGCAAAGGATACCCAGCACAGCCAATAACCGTATTGTAGTCAAACTGCCCAAACCCAGTTCCTACGCAATAAATGCCTGCACTGCCACTATTCTCAATTCGGTTACCCACCATTTTTACCGGTGCATACAAAAGCAACGCCGCAACCCCATCTCTGCCCGCACGGTCAATTATACAGTTCTTTAACAGTGTCTGATGACCAATGGTATTATTCCAGAGCTCAATTCCCCGCCAGTGCACACCAGCCATTCCTGCAAACACAATCTGACCATATGTGCCATCGGCGATGAGCGCACCCGGTTTACCCACACCAACTCTGACTCTTGCCGAATCGGCAAATCTCAAAGTGCATTCCGGCGCGATGGTCAGCTCTGGTAAAGAATCACCTGCAATCGTCACCGTGCCGCTCACATAATACGGAACACCAACATTCTGCCATCTACAGGAACGGGAAACCGTGCCACCCGTCAGATGAACAAAGTCAAACCCATTTCCGCGCAACTGATTCCCGTCACCAATCGTGCCTGCCGCCTCGGCATCAACCACCATTGGAAAATCATGGCAACCAGTGATGACATTATTACTGAAGCGCAAAAAACCGCCGCCCTGACATACAACCCCGGCATTAGCACTAACCTTGAGCGAACAGCCTTCAATTGCCAGCCAAGCGCGGTCAAGCGTTAGCAATGCGCCCTCAACGCTGCCATTTTCAAAAACGCAGTTGCGCAACCGGCACTTATTCCTGTCGGTCTTACTCAAAAACTCTATTCCTTTCCAACCGGCTTCAGATACAGCCGCACTTAACCGGATAAATGACCCAGGCCCTCCTTCTGCCCTGATAGCGCCTGAGGAAAAGTTACCCACCGTAATTTTGACACCGGGCGCAATCAGCACCCTTGCACCGGACTCAATAGTCAATACCGCTTCCACCTTCAAATCACCGGCAATATAATGCGGACTTTCATCTCTAAACCATGTTTCATCTTGACTGATGATCCCCTGGTGATAAGTCCCGGCAATCGGCAATGTCACCACCTCAATCACTTCAGAACTGTCTAAATTCCCCGCCCTGTCAAATGCCATTGCCTGCAACCGGTGGCTAGAACCTGCCTGATAGCCGCTCAAATTCCACTCCCACTCAAAGATAGAATCCTGACCGGATGAATCCACACCGCTTAACACAGCATCAACAAAAAAATGCACCGCCACTACACGCCGGTTGTCAGTAGCATAAACCCGCACCATTACTTGACCGGCAATTGTATCCCCGTCTTTCGGAAATGCGATTGTCACATTCGGAAGGACTTCATCCAGACCAGGACAGGCGGCAATCAGCAAAACCAGCGCGGTTAAAACCCCTGCCCTTACCATCGCTTGCCGAGCGAGTGTAGCATCCAACCCTCTTTACTCCGTTTCAGATAAATCTCCGTTCCCCTCGGTCTGGGCAAAACCATTTTCCCTGCACTTGACCAAGGCTTGAGGTCAAGCGAAACCAAAGCAATCGTGCCGAATTTCCTTACCATCGCCACTTCGCAGTAAAAAGAAACCTGTGCCGGCAGTGGACTTTTTTTGAAATCATCTTTGGTCTGCCCCACAAAGAAATGACCGCCCCAAGACCAAAAGGAATCACTTACCCTGTTCTGCTCAACTACCACCAAAGTCTCGGGCAAATTGACCCGCTTTGCCCCTATCCAGCTCAACCCTTTCTTAGAGACCAGAAACCGAAGCCCCGTCTTGACAATCTCCCCGAGTGCCTGTGTATCCCCTGTCCCGTAATCAAAAGATTGGTCAAGAATATATGAAATCCAGACCAGCTGCCAGCCCGAATCGGTATAAAGCCAGTTCTGATAAAAATAATCGTAATCCTTATCACCCTGAAAATAAACATAGGTGGAAACATGTCCGCCCAGACCGGTAATATCAACCACTTTAGTCCTGACATTGTTGATGCGACGTCCATCTAACCACGCCTTTACCGCCGAATCAAATCGGGCATACCCGTGCTTCCTCCGGAACTCAGGCACAAACATATCGTAGATTAACCGGTCCTTGCCGTTAATCAGCGCCGAACTGACATTCTGTGCTTTGAAATCAAGTTGATACTGGAGTTTTGGCTCTGTTGCAAAAATTACCCCCAATGCGAACAAAACAGTTATTATGCACTTCAGCAAGCGGGCCCGACCAGATTTGAACTGGCGATCTTCGCCGTGACAGGGCGACGTGTTAAACCAGGCTACACTACGGGCCCAGTATCTAATAATATAATTTTTGCCATTGGCTGTCAAATACCTTCTACCGCAAATCCTTATTTATATCAATTAGACCCACAAAATTTCAAAAATTAACTGAAAATCTTTCTGGTTTTAATTATCCCAAGATTTAAGTCACAGACTAACAAATAGTTAATGGGTTGATAGCTCTTCCTTTCCTGTTCAAAGGGCAAGTCCCCTCCGACACTCCCCATTTAATTGCGATTTTCCATTCAGTAAGCAGTTTAATTTTTGCTTAATATCGCAGTTGTTAGAGAAGATAAGGTTTTGCCCTGAAAAAGTAAAAAAGGGGTAATTGCGTCTCAGGAATAGCCTAAAAATCACGGGCGGCATTATAAAGATAAATTGCAAAAATAACCCCTGATGCCAATCAAGGCAGCAATTTGAAATGGCATAAGAAAACCGCATCAGAAAATTCAAAGAGTAGTCTAATATAAATAAGAGGATGAAGTATGAATATTGAGAAATTTACCGATAAGGCGCAGAGTGCCCTTTTTGAGGCGCAATCTTTAGCCCAAAGGTATTCCAATCCAGAACTGGATGCTGAGCACATTCTTCTTGCCCTTTTGGACCAGGAGGAAGGTCTTGTTCCCGAGATTATTTCTCGTGTTGGCGTCAGACCCGAGCACATTCGCGAACACATTGAAGTGGCGCTCAAAGACCGACCAAAGGTTTCCAGTTCAGGACAGATTTATTTCTCCTCAAGGGCGCAGCAGGTTTTAAACGCTGCTGAGGAGGAGGCGGCTCGGTTCAAGGATGAGTTTGTTTCCACCGAACATCTTCTCCTCGGCCTTTTGGAACTTAAAGACGGTGCGGTTGCGCGGGTTTTCAGAAACTTTGGCGTTGAGAGAAACCGGGTGCTTGCCACTTTGAAGGAGCTGCGTGGCACTCAAAGGGTAACCGACCGCTCTGCTGAAGACCGCTATCAGCCATTGGAGAAGTTTGGACGGGACCTGACCAGGCTGGCACGCGAGGGAAAACTTGACCCGGTGATTGGCAGGGATGATGAGATACGAAGGGTGATGCAGGTGCTATCGCGCCGGACAAAGAACAACCCGGTCCTGATTGGTGAGGCGGGTGTGGGCAAGACCGCAATTGTTGAGGGGCTGGCGCAGAGGATTGTCAAGGGTGATGTGCCGGAAAGTCTGAAAGACAGGCGCCTAATTGCCCTTGATTTGGGTGCTTTGATTGCCGGCACCAAGTATCGGGGCGAGTTTGAGAGCCGGCTCAAGGCGGTCTTAAAGGAGGTGGCGGCTTCTGATGGCAGAATAATCCTCTTCATTGATGAGTTGCATCTGATTGTCGGTGCGGGCAAGGCTGAGGGCGCGATCGATGCCGGCAACCTCTTGAAGCCGATGCTGGCAAGGGGTGAGTTGCGCTGTATCGGTTCGACCACCCTTGATGAGTACCGCGAGTATATTGAAAAGGACAAGGCGCTTGAACGCAGGTTCCAGCCGGTATTTGTTGCCCAGCCAAGCGTCGAAGAGACCATCTCAATTCTGCGCGGGCTCAAGGAGCGGTATGAGGTCCATCACGGGGTCAGGATTGCCGACAGCGCGCTTGTTGCTGCGGCGGTTCTTTCCAACCGGTACATCTCGGATAGGTTTTTGCCTGACAAGGCGATTGACCTTGTTGACGAGGCGGCAGCGAAACTGAAGATGGAGATAACCTCCAAGCCTGTTGAACTTGATGACTTGGAGCGGAAAATCCTGCAACTGGAGATGGAGAAACTTTCATTAAAAAGAGAGGTTGATGATGCCTCAAGGGAACGACTCGAGGAGATTGAAAAGGAGATTGCAAATCTCGAGGAAGATGAAACAAGGCTGCAGGCGCAATGGGAAACAGAACGTAAGGAGATGGAAAGACGCCGGCAACTGAAGGAGGAGATTGAGCGAGTTCAGCACGAGATTGAACTGGCAAAGCACAAATATGATCTGAACCGTGCAGCCGAACTTGAGTATGGCAAACTGGTGCAGCTGAAAAAGGAGCTTACTGAACTGGAGAAGTCCAGCAGAAATCACCGGCTGCTGCGCGAAGAGGTAACTGAAGAGGATATTGCCGAGGTGGTTGCCAAATGGACCGGCATACCGGTAAAGAACCTGCTTGAGTCTGAAAGGGAAAAACTGCTCAGACTTGAGGATGAGATTCATAAGCGGATAGTTGGTCAAAACAAGGCGGTTGCCGCAGTTGCCAATGCCATAAGAAGGGCAAGGGCAGGAATTGGCGAGCGCAAAAAGCCGATTGGCTCTTTTATCTTCTTGGGTCCGACAGGAGTTGGCAAGACCGAACTGGCGAAGACCCTTGCACAGGTTCTTTTTGATAGTGACGATGCGATGGTGCGCCTTGATATGTCTGAATATATGGAAAAGCACACCGTCTCCAGATTGATTGGAGCGCCGCCCGGTTATGTCGGTTTTGAGGAGGGCGGGCAGTTGACCGAGGCGGTCAGACGCAGACCTTACCGGGTGGTTCTTCTTGATGAAATTGAAAAGGCGCATCCGGATGTATTTAACATTCTCTTGCAGATTCTTGATGATGGCAGGTTGACCGACGGTCATGGCAGGGTTGTTGACTTTCGCAATACGGTGGTGATTATGACCTCAAACCTCGGCACCGAGATGGCAAGAAATGGCAGGTTTGACCAGGATGAACTGATGGCATTGTTGCGAAAGAACTTCCGACCCGAATTTCTTAACCGGATTGATGAAATAGTAGTCTTTGAGCCTTTGACCAAAACAGAGATAAGAAAAATTGTGGATTTGCAACTGGCGCGGCTGAAGCAGCAGTTGACAGAAGAAGGTGTTGAGGTTATAATTGAACCAGGCGTAGAGGATTTGCTTGCGAAGGAAGGCTACGATCCAGAATTTGGAGCAAGGCCACTGAAACGGGTAATCCAGAAACGTATCGAGAATCAGCTGGCAACGTTGATTCTCGAGAAACGACCGCAAAAGATAAAAATAAAGGTCGCGGACGACGAAATTGTTCTTTTGCCGGAATAAGGCAGACAATCAGAAACTTAACATAATTAGTCGGGAGCAGGTATCCCTCCTTCCCAACCCACCAAAACCCCCTTGTTTCCCTGCTCCCGACACCATTTTAATTGACTGGAAAAGTTAAGATAGATATGCAACATACGGCGCCCGATTCGGTGGAGATAACAGGCACGCAAAGCTATGCCTTGCCCTACAAATGGCAGACCTTTCCGGAATCGGACCCGATTTGTGCAGGTCTACTTTCGCTCAAGATTGCCAACCGCCGAAAGCAGAACGCAATGACATCCTGCAATTTGTCATTGTAAGTTTCGAATCGGAGGGCGAAGCGATTTCACGCGAATAGATTGTCACGCTCCGCTCGCAATGACAGAGGGAATAAAGAGTGTTTGAGAAAAGGTAAAATGTGCAACAGTGTTTTGACTTATATAATCGGTCTTGTCTCAGGCACGAAATCTATTTTGCCACAACCTGTGAAGACAAAAATGCAAGTCTCGTCCAAAATTTTATGGTAATCCGGTAATAAGTTAAGGGTTGATTTCGGGCTCGGCCTTTTTCAGGTAGGTAATTGCGGCGAGACGGGCAAGGCGCCTGACCCGGGCAATGTAGTTCTGGCGTTCTGATACACTTATAGCACCCCGCGCCTCAAGGACATTAAAAAAGTGCGAGCATTTTATCACACAATCATAACCCGGATAAACCAGACCCAATTTCAACAGCCGTTGCGACTCCTTTTCCAACCGGTCAAACAGGAGCCGGTGCAGTTCAACATCCGCCTCCTCAAAATTGAAGCGCGAGAACTCCTCCTCGTTCTGGCGATACACATCACCCCAGGTTAAATTTTCATTCCAGCGGACATCAAAGACCGAATCAACATTCTGAATGAACATCGCAATCCGCTCCAGACCATAGGTCAACTCCACCGGAATGACCTTTAAGTCAATTGAACCGCACTGTTGAAAATAGGTGAACTGGGTGATTTCAATCCCGTTCAGTTCCACCTGCCAGCCTAAACCCCATGCACCCAAGGTTGGTGATTCCCAGTCGTCCTCGGTAAAGCGGACATCATTTTTCTTCAGGTCAATACCAATCGCCTCCAGGCTCTTGAGATAGCGCGCCTGGACATCTGCAGGCGCAGGTTTCAAAATTACCTGCAACTGCCAGAACTGCTGGACACGGAGCGGGTTCTGCGCATATCTGCCGTCACGCGGTCTTTTTGAAGGTTCGCAGTAAACCACATTCCAAGGCTTGGAGTCAAGCACCCGCAAAAAAGTTGCGGGATTAAAGGTACCGGCACCAACCTCAGAGTTATAGGGCGAAAGAATCGCACAACCCTGGTCAGCCCAGTAGTTTTGCAGGCGCAGTATCAGCTCCTGAAACGAAAGGGGCTTTTTTGCCATAACCAATTCACAACCCGAGTTGTCCGGCAATACACTGCATCGCCTGCAAACAGATGGTCAGAAACTCCTCCAAAGACAAACCCAGTTCAGAGCAGCGCTGAATCTGCTCGCGATTGGCGCCAGCGGCAAAACGCTTGTCCTTGAACCGGCGCAGAACAAATTCGGTATCAACACCGGCAAGTTTCTTTTCCGGATGCATCAATGCCGCTGCCACAATCAAACCGGTAACAGGGTCGGTGGCAACAATCGCCTTATCCAAAAACGATACTGCCGGCACATTGCCCGAATGGGCTTTTATCGCCTGCAACACCTCTTCATCAACATTGTGACCGGCAAGAATCTGGGCAGCAACCAGCGCATGGCTTGTCGGGTCATCCTTGGTCTGTTCGTAATCAAGGTCGTGAAGCAGACCGGCAAGACCCCACTTTTCCTCATCCTGATGCAGACGCCGGGCAAGGGTGCGCAGACACGCTTCGGTTGCCAGCATATGCTTAATCAGGTTCTGATTTTTAACCGAACTGTTAATCAAATTCCAAGCAGTTTCACGGTCCAAGATTTGCCTCCATTTCCTAAAATTATATTACTTGCCACATAAGTGTCAATTGCCAGCGCAACTGCAAAATCACACCCAAACCAGCAACTCAAAATACCTTCCCTGCCCTCTTCAATTTTACCCTGCTTATTGACCTTCAAGCGATTCTCAGCATAATTCAGCGACTCTTTTATTTGCCAATTTTACCTTTAAACCGAAAAAGCCCGCCCCTTCCTGTCTGAAAACCAATACCACCACCGGAGTGGTGGGGGGAACCTGCCCTTTGAACAAAACACCAAGAACTATCAACTCGCTAACCAATTGCCAATTAGTAACTTAAATCAACAATAAATCACAATTCAAAATTTGCTGTTAATTTTTCCCATTTTCAGGCTCTAAATAAGGGGGGAACCACGGACTTCTTGAACTCCCAAAACGCTTGACAAATTAAAAAAATCTGGTATAATTAGAATTGAAAAAAGGAGGCACTATGCGTCTCAAGGTTTTGGGTCTGTTTTTCTCTGTCATTGCCACCGTGGCAACCGCCCAGTGGCTGGAAAAGACAATCTACCTTCCGGACTCATTCGGCGGTCCAGCCAGACCTAACCGAATCTTTTACCACTCTGCCAACAACACCGTTTTTATCTTTGGTTACCACCACTCGGCAATCCTTGTCCTTGACGGTGTTACCCATCGCAAAATCGCCCGGATTGACCTGCCCGACGATGCCGGCAATTTCTGCTACAACCCGCAGGAGAACAAACTTTATGTAACTGAATATTATGGCAACTCTGTTTATGTAATTGACGCTGCTGCCAATCGGTTTATTCGCACCATCAGCCTTGGCCACCGTTCTTTGGACATTACCTACAACCCGAACCTGAACCGGGTTTATACTGTCGGTGATGAATATGTCACGGTCATCGACTGCGCGGCGGACACAGCCATCACCACCGTTACCCTGCCCAGTTACTCACAAAACATCGCTTGTGCCTGGCTGGTGAATAAGGTCTATTCCGTGATGAGGAATGAGGATGTGGCGGTGATTGACTGCACAACCGACAGCATCATCAAAACCTTTTACTCCGGTGCCGGACCCTACGGAATGCTTTACAACCACTTAACCAACCGTCTCTATATCTGCGAGGGCTATGACGAGGATATCACCATTGTTGACTGTGAACGGGACTCGGTGCTCCGCTGGGTGATTGCCGGCTATGAGCCGAGGCTGATGTGTTTAAACACCGTCAGCAACAAGTTCTACTGTGCCGATTGGGATGGCAACTGGTTCGGAATTTACGACGGTGCGGGTGACAGTCTGATTCGCTGGATTCATCTTAGTTATAGCCAGCGGGGACTGGTATTTGACTCAATTGACAATTTGGTTTATCTCTCTCTGACCGACCTCGACAGCATCGCGGTAATTGACGGCATCGCCGACACCATTTTGCGCAAAATCTCAATACCCGGAAGATTACCATATGGACTTGCCTACAACCCGCGGCGCAATCTCATCTATTGCGCGGAAAAGTCAACCGCAACCGTAGCCATCTATGACGCCCGGACCGCAAGCCTGATTGGCACTCAGCAAATTCTCCAATTCCCGCCTGAGATTCTTTTGTATATCTTACAAAATGACCGCGTCTACTGCGCCAACCCTCAACAGCAATTGATTATTCCGATTAACTGCGCCACCAACAGTATCCGTAACCCGATTCCTCTGCCCTTTGCCCCTGCCGGTATCATCTACGCCGCAAATGCCGACCGCGCCTATTGCCTGTCAAGAGATGACCGTTCCCTTGTTGTAATTGACTGCGCGGCTGAAACGGTCAGCAAGACAATCACTCTTCCCTGGGTTCCCGAGAACGCCTGCTATGCCCCTGATTTGAATAAAATCTACTGCGCGGTTCCTGTCCCGGAAGATGAACAGATTGCGGTTGTCAACTGTTCAACGGACTCAGTTGAAAATACTATTTATACCTATGAAAATCCGGTGGTGCTGGGCTATGCACCGCAGCGTAACCTGCTTTATTTCACCGAGGGTCAGGAGCAACGACCGCTGATTGTTTATGATGTTATCCGCAACCGGCGCATCGCTTCAATCCGGCTGGGCGGTTCACCAGTTCAAATCTGCTTCATCCCGCCGGAAAATCTTGTTGCCACCAGATTTGATTATGCAGATGTCTTGTTCTTTATTGACTGTTCCACCCATACCGTCCGCAATATGCTTTATATCCCGCAGGGAACAAAGAACATGATTTACAACCTGCAAAACAACCTGCTTTACCTCGTCACCTACTGCGACACACTCTTGGTCCTCAATCCGTCGCAAATGACAATCATTGACACAATCAGCATCGGCTACGACTTGGCAGCAATGACGCTGGACACAATCGCCAACAAACTTTACCTGTCAATGAACTATTCCAACCGTGTGCTGGTTATTGACTGTCAGACAAACCGCCTCTCCGCAGAAATACCGGTTTATGGCTATCCGCGCGCGCTTGTCTTCAGTCCACTGAACCGGCGGATGTTTGTTGCCACACCGAACAATTCTGCAGTTGCGGTTCTCCGTGACACAATTATGGTCGGTGTTGCAGAACAGCACCCGAAGCTTGAAGCCCCACTCATTATACCGACGATTGCCCGCAATGTCCTGAAATTGGAGCCGCCCCTCAGTCTTCGGTCAGCGGTCTTCCTGCTTGACATCACCGGTCGCAAGGTCCTTGCCCTCCATCCCGGTGCCAATGACCTCCGCCATCTTACACCCGGGGTTTATTTCTTGCACCAGAAAAGTAAAGATAGCAAATTGGTAACTCGCAAAATTCTGATTGTCAAATAGGAGGATGAATGAAAACCGCTCTGCTCGTTTTCATTGCCTTAATTTCCCTAACCCCTGTTGCTGCTCAGGTGGATTATGCGGTTGCCTACATTATGGTACCAAAAGGATTGGTTGGGCAGCACGACTCAACAATACCCCGGGCAGGAATTAGAAACTTTGGCATTGGGCAGAGCCCTTACTGGCTTTTTTTCTTTGTCCGTGATTCCTTCGGTCAACTTGTCTATGCCGAGTCTGTTTATGTTGATACCGTGTCCGGACCTTCACTACCGAAAATGTGCTTTACGCAATTGGGCAGATACGATGTGGTCTGCTCGCTTTACTGCCGTGAAGACCTAATCCGGACTAATGACTGGATTTCGGGTGTATTCTGGGTTGTCCCGCGGCCGGGGGGTGAAATTGTTGTCAAATCCTTTGACCAGATGCCTCAAGGTTTGACCGATACCCTCACCAACTGGGTGCCGACGGTAACTTTTATAAACCTGGGCACGGAATCTGACTCAGCCGGAGTCGCCCTGCTCTTTTCCGACTCAGCAAACATTATCTATGCTGACACTCATTATATTTATTTGCAAGTCGGGCAAGAACTCCAGGTGCGTTTCCATCCCATTCGCTTTACCACGCTTGGACGCCATTATGGCTGGCTAACTATCTTTTTTCCCAATTATGACTCAACTGGCTGGGAATTTACGGTCGTACCCTGTATCGGGATAGTGGAAATGCATCTGACACCGCTCGCTGAAGACATTACACCAACATTCGCCCGCTATGTTTTTAATTTAAGTTCAGAAACTAACAATCAGTATTTGGTGGTCGCTTTTTTTGACGCTACTGGTCGCAGAGTTCTCAATTTAAATCCCGGTGCCAATGACATCCGCCATCTCGCACCCGGCGTGTATTTCATCAAAGAGAAAAACGGGATAAAAAGGAAGGTTGTTATCGCCCGATAAAGAAGACTGTTCTTAGGACAAACTTGACTATAGATTAAAATTTTAAATAATTTTCCATTAATGTTATTTAAGTTCTGTTTAATTAACTAAAAGGAGGTTTAATTGGTTACTATCCGAGAAGTTATCCTACCCATTTCTGATATGCCCACCAAGTGGTATAATATCGTTCCTGACCTTCCTGAACCACTGCCACCACCAAAAGACCCAGATTCTGGACCTTCCCGGCTGGCGAATCTCTCCAAGATGATGATTGGTGAATGTCTGAAACAGGAGATGTCAACCGAGCGCTGGATTGACATTCCGGTCGGGATTCAGGAACTGTACCTTCAGGCAGGCAGGCCAAGGCCTTTGTTCCGAGCGGTGAACCTTGAACGTTATCTAAAAACACCGGCCCGACTCTATTATAAGGCTGAATTTTTCTCACCTACTGGCTCACATAAGGTAAACACCGCTCTGGCACAGGCATACTATGCCAAAAAGGAGGGTTTCGAACGGCTGACAACCGAGACCGGTGCTGGTCAATGGGGAAGCGCCCTTGCCTATGCCGCAAGCTTGATGGGTCTGAAGTGCACTATTTACTGGGTGCGGGCAGTTTATTCCTGGAAGACCGACCGAAAGACACTAATGGAACTTTTCGGAGCCGAGGTTTTAGCCTCACCCAGTCCCCGCACTCAAGCCGGCCGGACACTTTATGAAAAAAATCCAAACCATCCCGGTTCACTCGCTATCGCCATTTCCGAGGGTATGGAGGATGCACTCAATGACCCAAAGGCAGTGTATTCATTGGGTTCGGTGCTAAACCATGTTCTTCTGCACCAGACGATAATCGGACTGGAGACAAAAAGGCAGTTTGCCCTTTTAGGCGAATATCCGGATGTGGTAATCTCCTGCCTTGGCGGCGGTTCAAACTTCGGCGGATTTGCTATCCCCTTCCTTCGTGATGCTCTCATTGACAACAAAAAAACCCGGTTCATCGCGGCACAGACTCAAAGCACACCCAACCTTCAGGGTGAATACCGCTACGACTTTGCTGACCATGCCGAAATAACCCCAATGCTCAAAATGATGACTCTGGGACACAAGATTGAACCACCACCAATCAAAGCCGATGGCCTGCGCTATCACGGCTGTGCGCCAATTCTGAGTCTATTGAGGGATAAGGGCTATATTGACACCGTTGCCTATCCGATTGATGAAAGGTTTGTGATGGAACGCGCTAAGACATTTATCCAATGTGAGGGATTCATCCCGGCACCGGAATCGGCATACAGCGTTGCCTGTGCAATTGATGAGGCGCTCAAGTGCCGAAAAACTGGCGAAAAGAAGGTCATAGCCTTTAATGTCTCAGGTCACGGGTTTCTTGATATCCCGGGTTACCGCGAGGTGCTTACAAAATAAAGGAGGCATTTTGGAAAGCAGTGTAACAAACATAGTAACCGATAACCGAATCCGGGAAAATGTCCGCGGAATGAAAGGCTGGCTCAAACTCCTCGGGATCGTCCAGATTGTTGTCGGCATTCTCCAGGCAGTTACCATTCTCGGTATTATCTGGGCCTGGCTGCCCATCTGGCTGGGCGTCATTCTCAACTCCGCCGCCAACAAGGCGCAGGAGTATGTGGAAAAAGGTAACGAGCAGGCACTGATCGACCTCACCGGCAAACTGAAACTCTACTTCATCATCAACGGCATAATGATGATTGTCTCGCTCGCAGCGGTTGCCCTGTCACTGATTGTGGTTGTGATTTTAGCCGCTTTCGGTTTATTGAGCTTGCCGAATCTGCTGGAATCGCTGAACACTTAAATCTGTCTAAACCTTAAGAGCACCTTGCTCCTTCAACCAGCGCTCAACGTTTAAGTGCCAGGATTTACTGGCATCGGCAATCTCATTCCCATCCCAGCGCGCCAGCACCTTGTCTCCATCGGTAACAACAACTAAAGGTGGTGTGTCAACCCAGTCATAAAAGGCAAAATCAACAAGGTTCTCAACGCTGGCGTTCGGCCCATCAACATAGCGCACCTCGAACTGAACACCCAGCCTTGAAAGCACTTGCTGCGCCTTGACGCAAATATTACAGCCCTCACGGGCAAAAATCTGAAATACCATTATGCCTCCTTAATTAAATCGTAAATAGATTCAAAAGTATCTAACCACCACCCCAAGTCAAGCACAGCAATAACACAACTTGCAGAAACAACCCATTTGGATTCCCGACTATTTCCTATTTAGCAACAATCACCTTGCTACCGCTAATAACTTTCCCCTCTGAAAACAGCCGTAGAAAATAAACCCCGGCTTTGACATTGCGGACATCATTGGCACCGGAATGCAGCATCATAACCTTTTGACCAAGGGCATCAAAAAGCGCACCGTTAACGACCCCGTCTCTGTTGGCACAGGCCAGATAAAGTACATTGGAAACGACACTCGGGATTTGCCTAACCCGAAACAAACCCGAGTTTATTTCCCCAATTGCCTGACTCGGCCTGGCGCCGGCATAATAAATCTCCGCATTCCCGTCCCGGTAATCGGTCCAGACCGCATGAATGCTATTAGGACTCGTGCCATTCCCACTTGCGATTGATGGCCGCTCCTTCGCATTGACTGTATCGGTTACATTAATCACATTAGACCAGGTGCCATTTAGTTGACGCTCGGCATAGCGAATCTGGGTGATATTGGGCCAGACTTGACTCTTCCCTGACCACACCGCATGCCCCAAACCATCCGGCGTAAAAATAATCTGACCGGGCTCCTGGTCAAGGCTGTCATTGCGTTCGGAAAGGGTATCGGTTGGTTGCCAGCCTGTAACTGAACGCCAGCGATGAACCGCCCGCTTGACAAGGTCAGTAGCGCCATAGCACTGCCAGAAAATATGGGGATTGCCGGTTACCGGATTAACCGCAATTGATGGATACATCTGATGTCTATCCCCCTGAGAAACATTCTCGGTATGGCCCCAGACCGTATCGGTGCGCACCTTGTAAAAAACATCATAATAGCCACTTGTGCCCGCCCTGCCATACCAGACCAGATGAACCCTGTTATCAGAACCACCCGCAACCGCCGGATATGCCTTGTAATTGCTGCCACCCTCAACCACCGCCGGCGCCCGCCAGACGGTATCAACACGTTCCCGGTGAACGATACTTGCACCCTCAAGCCAGACCGCATGGATATGACCATCGGGCGTGACACTGACCGTGGCACACTCCTTGACAATTGTTGGCCCACTCACCGAAAGCAACCGCGCATTCTCATCCCATCCCCTATCCGGCGACCAGGTCTTGAGATAAATATAGTCATCGGTGACATCATCCGGTCCTGCACACCAGACCGCATAAACAGTTCCCGACGAATCGCATGCCAAACACACATGCTTGGAGTTGAAACCCTGGTTGTAAAGGTCAAAGGAAATCATCGTATCGTCAGTCCAGCCCGAACCGGGTTCATAGCGTTTATAGTAAATCTGAAACCGGTAGGTTCCCAGACCCGAGTTCATCACATACCAGGCAACATGGATGCGGTTTTGAGGGTCAACCACCACCCGCCGCTGGGTGCTCCAGTAGGAAAAATCCGAATAACTGTTATTTGTCAGCCGCACCTCGGGCTCCCACTCAGCAGCAAAAACCATTCTGGAAACAACCACAAAAACAAACATCAACAATCTCTGCATACTCTGCCTCCGTTTAATTGCCTTTCCATTTAAAAACTATTTAACACGCCCAATCCTTATTGTCAAGCAGTATCAATACCCCAAAGCAAAATTAGCCTTTATAACATTAAGTGTATATAAACATACACAAAACTCACCCGGCGAAATTGATTTATCCTTCGCAACTTAATAACTTAGCCAAAAAACAGTTTTACCCCGGGGGTCACTCCCCCGGTAATTTTGAACCAAATATATTGCCTTGTCTCCAACCCTGATACTCAAAGACTAACCAGAAACCCAGCCGCTGTAAACTTATTCAGCTCCCATTCACAATTGACTGTGAGCAATTGGGGTTTTATAATGATATGGTGAAGGTAGTTGCGACCAATCGCAAGGCGCTGCGGGATTATACCGTTTTTGAAAAGATTGAAGCCGGCATTGCCCTCGCCGGCACCGAGGTAAAGTCCCTGCGTGAAGGCGGCGCATCCCTTGACGGCGGTTATGCGATTGTTGAAAACGGCGAGGTTTTTCTCTGCGATGTCAACATTGCACCCTATCGTCAGGGCAATATCTTCAACCGCGACCCCAAGCGCCGGCGCAAACTGCTTCTCCGCCGCGATGAAATCAAATGGCTCTTTGGCAAAACCACCTTGCGTGGCTTTACCCTGATTCCCTTGCGTCTTTATTTCAACGACCGCGGCATTGCCAAGATAGAACTTGCATTGTGCAAGGGCAAAAAGGCGATTGACCGGCGCGAGGAACTCAAGCGCCGGGCAATTGAACGGGATGAACGGCAATGGGGAAAAAGATTATGAAAAAAACCCTCGGGATTACCCTTCTCCTATCCCTTGCCATTCTGTCCACCTATGCCCTTGCGGATAACCCGGCAAATCTGCGCACCTTCAACGGAATTGAATACCTCCCCCTTTCCGGCATCGCCGACCATTTTCAGGGCAGATGCTGGCTTGTCCAGTCACCTACGGGTGAAACCCGCTTTATCGCCCTCCTACCCGGAACAGAAGACTCTCTTCCGGTAGAATACACCTTTCTCCTTGACAGCAACCTAGTCATCCACAATGGCAAGAGATTGAAACTGCCCCTCCCCGCAGTGATGGAAAAAAATCAGCTCTATCTCCCTGCAGTGGTGGCGGCGGCAATCTTTCCGGAACTGGATGTCCCGATTCTCAGCACGGTGGAAACTGAAAAGAATCACGACACCCTGATTGTCCGCCTGCTCTTAAGCCCGTTTCAGAAGAAAACCGGCGCGCTTCTTTTCCATTACGAAAACAACTCGAGCATTGAATTCCGCCTCACCCTCGGCTGCCGTGTCGACTCTGGCTTTGTCCAAGATTTAAGACTCCTTTCCCTGACCAGTAGCGGCAGCCTCCTCAACGGCGTCAAGATCGACTCCAGCGCTGTTGGCACCAGTTTAATATGGACCTTTCGCCAGCCGGTCCAAGAAACGATAATCAGCTGCAGCGATGGCATTGAGGTCCGGGTCTTCCCGAAACCTAAGCGCCGCGTGACTAAAATCCTCCTTGACCCTGGCCACGGCGGCAAAGACCCCGGTGCAATTGGCACGCTCGGCACTGAGGAAAAAACCATCGTCCTTGACATCGCCAAAAGGACAAAAGAGCACCTGGTCAAAATGGGTTTTGAAGTCTACCTTACCAGAGAGGGAGACGAGTATATCACCCTTGCCGAACGCGCAGAAAAGGCGATAAAAACACAGGCGGACCTGTTTGTCAGCATCCATGCCAACTGGGCAGAAAACCGAGCCGCAGTCGGACTTGAAACCTACTTTCTCTCCGAAGCAAAGACCGACTGGGAGAGGGCGGTAGCCGCGCGGGAAAATGCGGTGTTCGAACGGGAGCTTGCCAACCCACTAATTAAAGATAAAAACAATCCGCTAACTCTAATTCTTGCTGACTTAGCGCAAAATGAATTTCTCTATGAGTCAAGTGAACTAGCAGTGCAGGTGCAGGAGGCTTCCCTCGACCTTCTCCGTGCTTACGACCGCGGACTAAAACAGGCAAACTTCTATGTCCTGCGCAACATTTTTATGCCGGCAATTTTAGTTGAGTGCGGCTTCCTCTCCAATCGTCAGGAGGAAAAACTTTTGTGCACAACCGAGCGCCGGGAGAAAATAGCCCAAGCAATTGCCCAAGGCATCACCCGCTTTGCCGCAAATTATGAGCACCGGCTCAACGGAGCAACCAAAAGCTCACATTAAAGAAGAAATGGTTGACATCAAAAAATTTCATCGCATTGCCTCTCAGCGCCTCTGGGGTAAAAGACTGGATGTCTATCTTGTCCTGTCCGGGCTGGGAGTCTCTCGCAATCGGGCAGCAAACTTGATTACCACGGGCAACGTTTTGGTCAATGGCAAACCCGTAAAGCCAAGTTACCGCGTCAAACCCGGAGACTTAATAACCGCCCAGTTTGAATATGAGCCGGAAATTACCATCATGCCGGAAAAGATGGACTTAAAAATTGTCTATGAGGATGACGATTGTATTGTCCTTGACAAACCCGCTGGTGTGGTCGTCCATCCGGCAAGGGGAAACCGGCAAGGCACACTGGTTCAAGGGCTCCTTTATCACTGCAAACACCTGCCGCTGCGTGCCGACTCACCTCTCAGACCCGGCGTCGTTCACCGCCTCGACAAGGATACCACTGGGCTATTGATGTTTGCCAAAACCGATGAGGCGCTGCGCAGCCTTGGGGCTCAGATTGAAC